>JAYELT010000046.1:0-44170 GCA_034717715.1 Chloroflexota bacterium
CTTTTTGATGATTCACAAAATGTTTTATAATGTAAAGTCACGCCCTGTATCCTGGCATTATTCGATCTCAATTTCATACCCTGAAAACAACATTCGAACCGAGATATGGGAGGCAAGTCAGATCAATTGAGCGAAATGCCGGGCAAGGTGGAGGAAACGTGCTTTATTACTGTTTATCTTCGCTTTCCTCCGCGGCAGTATCTCCTGAATCTACTTCATTGATTTCCTCGGAAGCCTCAGCTATCGAAGCTGCACCTTCAGTTACAAGGTCCCTTGCTGCATCATGCATCCCCTCTGCGGCTGCCAGCTGGGAAAGACCCTGCGCGGTCAGTTCGGCGCCAGCCTGAGCCAGTTCCTGGCTCCTGGCAGCCATGCTGGCTGAGATGTCCGATCTGGCCGCGCCCTCGCCGATTTCTTCCATCCCCAGGTTGCCCACTTGAGAACCAGTTTTATCCATATATTCCGCCAGTGCGTGCGTTGCACCAAAGCGCAGCAGGACTTCCACCGCGATATTTTGCAGTTCCTCGCCTTTGACTTCCAGGAAATCCGCCAGCACCGGCATATCCAGGGCGGAGATGACGTCACTGGCCGTCCACAGCTGACCGGCAATCGCGGCCAGGTCCATGCCGTAACCAAGCTCTTCCTGGCTTAATGCTGCGACCAACGCGCTTTGAATGGCGATATCCTCTGAGGCAGCCAGCATGGAAGCCCCCTGAGCGAGATCATTAACGCTTGCATCCGCGACCACCTGACTCAAGGCTTCGGTGATTTGCGCGGTACGAAAGGTATCTTCTCCTTGGGTCACATCACGTGCGCCGCCAGCCAGCATCACGCGCCCAGCGGATGCGACAGCATTTGCCTCCCTGAGATGCTCCTCAGCTTTCTTTCCCTGATTGGATTCAAGTGCGTCGGTTGTTTCCGGGGCTGTCTGGTCTTTCTTGATTGATTTTTCTTTCTTTTTTGTCATTTGTTTTCCCTTTCTCACTAGCTTTATCTGGAAAATGCTCCGGGATCAAAGCCCAAGGAGCTGCTTCTTCTTAGCAGAAAATTCTTCATCGGTGAAGATCCGTGTGTCTCTCAATTCACCCAGTTTTACCAATTCCGATAGGTAAGCGTCAATATTCGCAGAAGAACCCTGTGCAGCCTGTGGGGGAACTGCACTTGCACCTGCAGGGTCATTCTGCTAGCCGATGGCAGCCTGGTCCTCAGGGGTCATCGGCTGCGACTGGATATTCAACTCCTGCATGGCCTGATTCAGATCCTGATCTTCCAGTTGGTCTGGTGGCAGGCCGGTATGCTTCTCAATTTTTTGTGCATCCTGCTGAGAAAGTTTAATGGCTGCTGCTGTACCAGATGCAGCCAGGACCATCATCCCACCAACAATAACAATCCGTCGCCTGACTCTGCGCCTTACCCTGCGAGTAACCCTGCGTGCTGTCCTGCGTGTTGTTCTTCGCACTGCTCTACGTCCTGATCGCCTTTTCATTTTCAAATACCTCCGAAGGTCTGAATGTGTCTAGAAATTGTTCAATTTGATAGAATTCCTTGTCATAACCTATATAATGAAAACCTTCAAATTAATGTCCGGTATCTTACATCACCTGAAAAGTTGCCAGAATAAAAACCGTGATGAAGAATGTTAGGGATGAAAACGCAATCAACCCAAACCTTATTTTGATTGATTTGAATTTTGTACTGATTCCACCGAAAAATAAAACCGAGGCGAAAATCACCGTCAGTAAGATGTAATCATCTGAAAGCTTGTCGGCCTGGACAGCCTCTTCTAAATGTTGATAGGTTTCTTCAAGGAGAAGGTCCGATTCATCTAGGGCTTCTGATTGGTATTCCGCCATATCAAAAGGAGACGCAGGTGCATCCATATTTATTAATGGTTCTGTTGCAATCCAGGCTTCAACTGCAGTCTTCATTTCCGGGCGGAAACGCGCCATTAAGAAATCAAACAAGAACTCATCGCCATTGCTATAAGCATCCACAAGTTGCGTGAACATGTTTACATCGATGGATGCGAGTTGTAAAGCATGGTTGGACATCCTGACCGATTCGGTTCTGGCAGCACTGGCGGCATTGTAACTTATCATCTCCTCACCACCCCAAATCGCGGATTGGTACGCGCACCAGGCGGAGGCGACTGTTGCCAGAGATAACAATACTGCTGAAATAATTTCAAGCCATTGGCTCAGACTCGTATTCCAGTTTTTATGGATGGATGGATTTGAATCGTTTGTATCAGCGGAACCTTGCATCGTGTTAACGTCTCCCTTCAATTACTCTTACTTTGTTTATTGGTAAAAGGATAATTAAATTACTCTTCTTTCAGGTTTACAAGGCATATCTAAAAAATGGGTCATCCTGTTATCAATGACAAAAAATACTTTGAAAAATATGATTTGTCGTCTTCAAGATGTTGATTCAGGCGTCATCAAAACAGCGGATGAAGTCAAGGCTCAATCAGCATTCGTTGAGGAGCCATCAACATTTGTTGATGCCTGCCATATTGTTAAATCATTGGGAGTCCGCTTCTGGATGCTCATGCACGGGATCAGGGATCCAAATCCCTTTCTGTATCCGAAATCAGCGGGTTCTCAGAGCGGGCAGCGCCTTCAGAGGATTGAGATGTGAAATTTTTGGTGATATACGCTTCTGTTCTTGAATCCATCATCAAATTGATATTATTGGCGATGTGGGGGGATTGGATTCCAGCCTCATTGAATGCATGTTGTATCACGGTATGAATATAATCAATCATTCGCCGCGAATCCAAATAGGAATCGATCCACCAGCGAAGCAGGAACTTTATGGTGGATCCGGTCATATCAATATAGAGTGCATCCACTGGTTTATCGGCCAGAACTCCTTCGACCTGACGGACTGCCTTGATCAACAGCTGCCGAACCATTTCAACATCCTCCCGATAGTCAATGTCAACATGGGTCTCGATGCGATAACGCGGGTCAGGGAAGGAATAGTTAATTACCTGGTTGTGACTGATAATGGAATTGGGCACGATCACCATACGGTTGTCGCGGGTGCGGATGTGGGTGGTTCGCAAGCCAATTTCTACGACATCCCCCCAGGTGGCCAATTCCTGGACTTCGATCCGGTCGCCGACACGGAAAGGCTGGTCAACGAGTAATATTATACCTGCGATGGCATCCGAAACTGTGTCTTTAGCAGCCAGGGAGATTGCAAAACCACCAATTCCCAATGCAGCAGTGAGTGTCGAGACGTTGACCCCAAAATAGGACAGGAGAATGGAGACGCCAATGATACCGATCACGATCTGGATGAATTTCGTAATCATCTGAATGACCGAAGTCAAATTCTCTCGTCCATCCCTGGTTTGTTTCTCGGCGTACCAATCAGCCGACAGGTTGATGACTTCCCAGATGATCCAGACCAACAAGGATAGGGTCAAGATGAAAAAGATATCCTTCAATGTTTGCATAAAACCATCCCCAATAAACGTTAATCGATCGGTGACTGCAAAATTGAGAATGATTAAAGTGACAAGCCAGCGAATCTCCGGGCCGACTTTTTTGAGAAGTTCATCATCGAATGTAGTTTGGGTTCGTTTGACCAGGCGCGGCAATAAACCCTTGATGAGCCAGGTCCCTAAGAGGTATCCGACCAGGACTATCAGGGCAGAGATGCCAAGGTTAATCCAATCCACCAGCCTTATCCCCAGGAATTTCGTAAATAATACGCCTTTCCGGGCTGCAAATGTCTCAATAGACTGCATTAATTGGCCGGGCGTGGATGTGGGTTGAGGCGTACGTTCGGTGACGAACTCACCCAGCAATGGTGTCGCCGTTGGCTGAACCGCTCCTTCATCCGGTACTGGCGTTAGCGTCGCGGAGAGCTGCGGTTCTGACGCCTGGTCAGGGGATGCCGAGCTACAGGCAGTGAGGATGCCCAATATGATCATGGCAATTAATGCGAATTTTACGACAATTCTTTTCGGTTTCATCTGCGCAATTTCCTTACGATTTTCAAGCAACGCTTGAATGTTTCGAAAACTATAAAAGTTAATTTGATGTAATTTTCTGTTTTATTCGTTAGTCGAACAAAAGACACCCTTCATACCATGCATGTGGCATGATGGTGTTCCTGGGTTTTTAAAGAAGCATAGCTGTCAAACCGTCTCCGCTTTTGCTGGTTTACGAACAAGCAGGGAAAAACGGGCTGGACCGCGATACTTTCCCAAGATTCTCTCCACATAGGACCTTTTCATCATAAACACCTTCTAACAGATATCCACTTTCCCAGATATGATTTTGTATCCGCTCTTAATCAAGAATGGTTTTCTCGGCATGTGCACTTATTGTCGTCGCCTCATCTGACTGTTGAGGCTCTTTTTTGCGGAAATTTAGGATTAAAATAACCGTGCTGATCACAAAAACCCATCCTGGAAAAACCAGTGAAATCCACTGGCTAAAGCTGAGGCCAAGCAGTAAAACCAAAGCCAGTCCATAGGTCAGGAAGATCAAAGGGCGGGGAATAATTTTGGTGCGAGCCCAAATTGTGCCCAGTGATAGCATAAAAACACTCGCCATGCGCAAGCTATAAACATTGATTATCTGATACATCATTGCCCGGCTGAATGTATACATTGAATTTTCGAGAAACACACCTGGATTAACTTCATTAATGATTAGAATGCCGCCTGCGATTGAAGCAGCGACGAATGTCATTGCAATGAACAGTAAACCGCTGCCAAAGAACACCGTCGAAAAGAACCGATCCTCAAAATCTCCCAAACGGTCTCGGATGACACCCAGAAACCAGAGAAAGGCGATGCCGGCAAAGGGGAGTAGGCTTAAGGCAGTGGAAACAAAGTTTACCCGATCTTCCAGCCATGCACCCGAATCCATAGGCGATTCTGGAACAGAGAGTCTTATTAATACCGAGCTAGCACTGGACAAGAGGGAAAAAGCAATTCCGGCCAGGGCTGCTGCTCGCGGTGTTTTGAGCCTCCGGTTGGTTATACTTATTTTTTCTTCAGCCATGGGTTTCTCCTTAAAGGTTATTTTCAATCCAATCGCCTCTTGTTTGGGTATGGAGCTCGTTGAGGCGGAATTTATTGGTACTTAACGTTCCTATGTGGTCAGGCTGTCTTCCATTTTTTTGATCTGGGTTACTCACGGTCAATTAAGGTTCCATGATCAGAAGAGGATCCATCCGTACCTGTCGCTCCGTTGATCGCTGATCGGTTACGATTCGCTGAACGGGAAATGACCGTCACCTGCGAATATCCCACCCAACCAGACAAGAGAGTAAGGAGAATGACTATCAGAATGATTACGGTTGGCGTTATCCGCTGGAATTTTCTGGCTTGAATTTGAATGGCGTTTAGATCCGTATCCATTCGGAGTAGATCGGATTGGGCCTGGTCCACCTCTGTGTTCAATCGGACCGCAGTATTGGTGATTTTTGATAATTTTTCACCAGCCTCTGAACGAAAATCGCTAATATCTTTCTTGAGAAATCCAGCCTGGTCTGATATCTCATTCATTCCATCCTGCAGGGCTTCGACGGCATTTAAGCTATTTTCTAGCGTGTCAATAAAAAGGATGTTATCAAGCGCCTTGAGCATCTCAGAGGTCGCAATAAGCAAATCATTGACCGCGCGAAATTTGTCTTGCAAAGATTGGATCGAGGTGGTTATTTCATTCTCAATAGACAGGGGCAGCAGGATGGAAACAATGCCGGTTTGACTGACATTTTCTGAAATATCTTCCGAAGCTTGCTCTACCTGGGCAATTAAATCTCCCAGATTGGTCAATTCCGTTTCCACTCGATCAATGCCATTGCGCATGATCTGTGCGTAATGATCTACCCCCTCGAATAGCGCGACAGCAGAGGAAGAGAATTTACCTTGCAGAAACCAGGCGACAGTGACGGCACCAACACAAAGAACGATCACTAAAACGCTCATGCCAATCGATAGGAAATTTTCAGCACGCTTAAGGAATTTCATTATCAACTTCCTGATATTTGCTAACTTTGCTAATCATAAGTTATCTCAAACCTGTTATTCTGTCGTCATATTTTTGATGATTTTTTATCAACAATTCATTCATGTTTTTGTTTTTATGGTTTACTATTGTGAGAGTGTTGAAAAACTAATTGCTCTATTGGTTGCATTTTCTTGCCAATGATTGGATATCCTTAAATATCAAAATAACATGAATAAACACGCAATTGTAGGGGCAGACACGGAGGTCTGCCCAGGGCAACCACAGAGGGTTGCCCCTACGAAATTAATCAAATGTTTACAATTCACAATTTTCAACGGCCTCTAATGTGGAAAAACATCCCAGGGCAGACCGAAGTTCAACATACGTTGAATTATTAATCAACATTTGTGTTGATTCTTTCCGGTGCGAACAACAATTACTTACGAAAAAATCATCATTCTAAGGATGACAGTTTAAATAGAATATTGTATTTTTGATATAGTTCACGTCATACGCATTATGGGTTCAATATTTCTATTTTTGTTGAGTGCGGTGATGTTTAAGATAAGCTCCAATTTGAAGCACTCAAAATCAAGGATCGGGATGATTGTTTCGCCAAAATTTCCAATTTAAACCCAAACAAAATCGAAGGTTGGCGAAATTTGACTCTGGTGAGGGAATTTGTGAAGATTAAACCATTGCGGGATAGAAGGGTGTCATTTCCCTTGCGTTTTGAATTCCGCTTGATGAGATAGCACAACCATCCCGAAAAAGAAGATAGTGCATTTTCGAATTGAGTGAAAATCAATAATAAAAAGACAGGACAATCAATCTTTACTATATGAAGGAGAAAAAATGTCACAAGAAGAATTACTGCAAAATAACCCAGAAAAAATTCCAGGTGAAGGGGGCAGCACTGAAGGTGAACCCGGAAATGAAGAAAAGAAAAAACCCATCTGGCCATGGATCCTTGGTATTTTTGTCGTCCTGGTGATCGGTGGGTTGGTGCTTCTCGGCTTATCCCTGCAAACAACACAAACAGCCGAGGATGATTCGTGGGAGAGGGTTAAGCTCGCCGGCGTCCTCCGGGTTGCCACCTCTGCCGATTATCCACCGTTTTCTTACTACAATCAGGACTTTGTGATTGATGGTTATGATCCAGCTTTGATCCGCGAAATTACGAGTAAGTTGGGCGTTCAGATTGAGATCACGGATTATGCATTCGAAAGCTTGAATACAGTTCTGGAAAACGACCAGGCGGATGTTGTCATCGCTGCAATTTCTGTGACCCCAGAACGTGATGCCGTGGTTGATTTTTCCAATGTCTATTTCATCGGGGACGACGGGATCCTAGCGCGTAGCGATTCAAATCTTGGTCCGATTACAGATATCAACCAGTTTGTCGGACTGACAACTGGTGTACAGCGCGGGTCGATTTATGAAGCCTGGGCGCAAAGAACGCTGGTTGATACAGGCTTGATTTCTCAAAATCAGTTGTTTTCATATATAAAACCTGATCAGGCAGTGGATGACCTTAAGGCAAACCGCTTGAATGTCGTGATTCTGGACCTTCAGCCAGCGATTAAATATCTCTCCGATCCAGAGCTGGCGCTGGTTGGTGAGAGGTTAAATCAACAACGCTATGCAGTCGCACTTCCGGAAGGTACTTATGCACTACAATCCGTGATCAATCAATCTTTGTTGGAATTGCAAAATGAAGGTAGGCTCAACCAACTGGCTCAAGATTTTCTTGGGCTTAGGCCCGAAGATATTATCCCGCCACCCACCTGTGTTGATTCTATGGAATTTGTAAAAGATATCAACCTGGACGATGAAGACTTAACAAACTTCCCCGAGGTTAACCCTGGAGAAGCATTTCAGAAAGGGTGGCAGATTTTGAATACGGGCACATGCACATGGAGTGGCTCTTATTTCATAAATTATGTGCGCGGCAATGATCCTGCAGACCAGATGCAAGGTCAACCGACGGTGATCAGCGGGATGGTTGAGCCAGGGGAAACATATGATATATTTGTGAACCTGGTTGCACCACAACAAGCTGGGAAATTTGTTGGGTACTGGCAAATGCACAACGCTGAAAGTGTGCCTTTTGGTCAGACAATATGGGTAGCTATCCAGGTTCCAGGCACTCCCCCGGATCCGACAGAACCAACCGAACCCCAACCACCCATGCCAACGATGACAGAAACTGAAGAGCTGCCTGAACCGACAGAAACGGAACAGCCCCCCGAACCTACCGAGGAACCCGGGTCGGATTTGCTTGAAATTACCTGGGTGCTTGAGAGTTATCGTATTGAGGAGAAAGATGAAGAGTTGACAAAGGCCATCGAGGATGTTGATGTGTTGCTGACCTTTGAAAAGTCCGGTACGGTTTCAGGCAACGCGGGATGTAATGATTACACAGGGCATTACGTAACAAATGGCATTGAGATCATTATCGAGGAAATCGGCAATACACTGATGTATTGCGAAGAACCTGAGGGATTACAAGATCAGGAAGACCTTTTTCTACAAATGTTAGAACGGGTGGAAGAATATCGGATCGTTCTTGATGAGAATGATCACGAACATCTTGAGATGTTCATTTATGTCATGGAGGATAATCAGAAAACTGAAAAAGTATTGCTTATGTTCTATGACCAACTGGATGGCCCACCGGAAAATTGATTGATGAAAAATTTATTTTTATGAAGAGTGAGGAGTGAAATACTATGTGCTGCTTTTTTACAACGGTTCTATTCCTTGGCCCGCGTGCTGCGATTTTGGTCTGGTGGTTAATTGAGCCGCTATACTATCGGGTCGTTTTCAAGGGTTTCGTCTGGCCCTTACTGGGTTTGATCTTCGCCCCATGGACAACCTTAATGTACCTTATTGTTGCGCCTGGAGGAGTTTTCGGCTTAGATTGGCTCTGGTTGGGAACAGCAATATTTGCAGATCTTGCCACCTATGCCGGCGGCGGTTACGGCAACCGATCTCAAATTCGGGAATACACAGGATGATCGATCCGTCATCATCCCATAAATTTGAATGATTTGGTGATCGTAAGTGATGAAATATTGAAAGGTAGTTTAGGGAATCTAGAGATTCCATTCATAAATAAAAGGCAGGCACCAGTTTGACTGGTGTGATTGGCTGAATTGAGTCTGATCGGAGCTGATATGGCCGGGGACCTGATTGAGAACCATGAAACCAGGGTGTGCTTGGTGATGGCACAGCAGTAAGATTGAAATATTAATAATAAAACCTCACAGGTCTCGTAGATCACAAGGATTTTCAGGCCAGGCCTGTGAGGTCCTAATAAAAAATCAAATCTCACATAAGATCAATGATTATTTTGATTGAGGGTTTGTCCAGAGTTCCTTCTTATCCTATCGCTCGTTGTACACAGTTGAAATATCACGGAATCGATAAAGTATGAGGAATGGATATTGGCTTCCAGCGTGGATGAATCCCTCGAATCCACTAGCGGAAGGTTCGACATTCTTGTCAGTGTTTTTTTTTGATGACATTAGGCCTGTTGATGCTGATTAACGCCCTGATCCGATTTTTCAAGTCCCTGATGAGGATCAGGGAACCGCTTTCTGGGTGGACACATTGCAGGATGTTGTCCCTTCTTGAAGATGCGCTGGTGGGGATTGCTTTTCTGGCCCTTGATCCAAAGTAATGGTTTACGGCCATGGCGGCTGTTTACCTGATTGCGGATACCGATCTGCGGCGATCTGCCAGTCTTTTCTACTTACCCTCTATACCTTACTGCTGGTCAAATCATTGCTGTTGATACAGCTTGTCCTGGTGTTGTTTTCTACAATGCAGGCCAATCGTATTCTGGTGAAACTGAACGGCTGGATGAATAAACATTCTCGCACTATTGAGATCACATGGCGATCTTCCTTGGTTTGATGTTCGTTTTTATTGGGCTGGATCGTCTTGGTGCGGCATGTTAACTTATTATAATTTCGAGAGTGTTGAAAAATTAATTGCTATATTAGTTGCATTTTCTTGCCAATGATTGGATATTCTTAAATATCAAAATAACATGAATAAACACGCAATTGTAGGGGCAGACCTGCCTCAGCCCCCCGGAGGGGGCAGTGTCTGCCCAGGGCAACCACAGAGGGTTGCCCCTACGAAATTAATCAAATGTTTACGATTCACAATTTTCAACGGCCTCTAATTTCCCTTTTTGATAAGTGAATTGATTAAGAAACGACAGGGAGATTTAATGTCACTTATGAATTTGACTGGACAAAATGGGGGGGCTTAGGTAAAATTCTTTTCCGTAATTATTAAATTGGATCCAGTAAGTGTTGGAGGAATGACTTTGGCAAATATTAAATCGCAAATCAAACGAAACCGTCAGAATAAAAAACGACGAGAACTCAATCGTGTTTTCCGCGGCAGTGCTCGAACCGCACTTCGTAAAGCCAGAATGGCTATCGAAAGTAGTGAAACGGATATTGCCCGTGAGAAAACGATGATAGCTGTGAAGGCTTTGGATAAGGCAGCCGCAAAAGGCATCATACATAAGAATAAAGCAGCTCGACAAAAAAGCCATCTGATGCAGCAATTGAACAAAATGGAATGATATTTTATTGATTATTCCATATAATAACCCTGAGATTAATCGGGAGCGAATTTCGCTCCCGTTTTGATTTGTTGAAAAGAAAATACTGATTTCTACTTATTGTTCAGACTGTGAGATGATATAATTCCTTCTGACATAATCGAAGGTTAAACTTGAGAGAAGATGTTTCAAAGAGAAGAAGCGGCTATTGAAGCCAAAATTTGTGAATACTTAAAGACCCAAGGGATTGAAGATCCTGTGCTTGAAATTCGCCAGATCCCCTTCAGTGGGGAATGGGGAATGGCTATCCCGTTGTTTCCAGCTGCTGCTTCTGAAGCGCGATGGGGCAAGAAGGTGATCGTTCCAAAGCGAGCCCAAGAACTTGCTGAGGGTATCAAGACCTATCTGGGTAAGGTACCAGTTGGTTTTTCTCATGTTGAGGCTGTTAAAGGTTACTTGAACCTTTATTTTTCAACTTCTCAATTTGCTCAACGAGTGGTGGATACCGTTCTAAGCGAGGGGGATGAATACGGCCGAGGGGAAGACTGTCATCAGACTGTCATGGTAGAGTATTCTCAGCCTAACACGCACAAATCCTTTCATGTTGGACACCTGCGGAATGTCATTCTGGGTGGCAGTTTGTGCCGGATACTGGCTTTTTCTGGTTTTGATGTGATCCGAGCGAACTATGTAGGAGATATTGGATTGCATGTGGTTAAATGGATGTGGAATTATCTCGAGAACCACCCTGGTGAAGAACCAGGCGAAAATAAGACCCACTGGATGAATGATATTTACGCTGAAGCAGACCGCCTATTCCAGGATCCTGAGAATGAGACTGCTGTACGCGAACTTTATGCTCGCTGGAATGCGCAAGCCCCTGATGTTGTAGCATTATGGAAGAAAACCCGTCAATGGTCGCTGGAAGGTTTTGAGCAAATCTATGAACTTTTAGGAGAGCATTTCGACCAAATTTATTTTGAGAGTGAGGTAGAAGCATCCGGGACGGTTCTCGTGCAGGAAATGATTGATAGGGGGATCGCTCAAGACGAGCGTCCTGAGGGGCCCGTCTTTGTTGACCTGGATGCACTTGTCGGCACTGAAAATGAATATCGAGTGTTGGTCGTGCTGCGATCGGATGGTTCTTCGCTGTATGCCACCAAGGACCTACCGCTGGCGATGCAAAAATTCGAGGATTTCAAATTAGATAAATCCATTTACGTGATCGATGCCCGTCAATCCTTATATATGAAGCAAATCTTTAAAACCTTGGAAATCTTAGGTTATGAGTGGGCGGATAAGCTCTATCATCTGGCATATGAATTGGTGAATTTACCCGGGAATGTGACGATGTCGTCCCGTGAGGGGACGGTGGTTTTATTTGATGACCTGGTATTGGAGGCCACACGCAGAGCGCGTGAGATTGTGGAAGAGAAGAATCCAGAATTAACAGAAACGGCAAAAGACGATATCGCTCACGCAGTAGCCCTAGGTGCACTAAAATACACCATGCTCTCACGAGATAATACCAAGGTGGTCACTTTTGACTGGGATGCAGCGCTGGATTTCAATGGACAAGCGGCGCCTTATATTCAATATGCCCATGTTCGGGCGGGCAGTATTCTACGTAAGGCAGGTGAGGAATTCCCAGGAAAGGCAGTGTTTCCTGGAGACCTTGCAAAAACAGAAATAAACCTGATTGAATTGATGACGCGGCTGCCTGGGGAGGTGCAACGGGCTTCAAAGGAATATCGCCCATTAATCATAGCGAACCTAGCATATGATTTGGCAAAAGCATTCAATGACTTTTATAATACCTGTCATGTACTCAATGCTGAACCACCCGTGCGAGCTTACCGGCTGCGCCTGGTCGCGGCGGCAAAACAAGTTATTGCAACAAGTTTAGGATTATTGGGGATCAGAGCGCCATTAATGATGTGAGTTATTGTGTTAAAAAACCACAGGATGAATAGATAAGGAGCAAAAATTTCATGGGAAGAATTCGAACAATTATTATGGGCGCGGCAGGACGTGATTTTCACAACTTCAATACTTTCTATCGGGATAACGATGATTATGAGGTTGTTGCGTTTACAGCCACGCAAATTCCCAACATCGAAGACCGCAAATATCCTGCTGCCCTGGCAGGAGAATTGTATCCAGAAGGAATCCCGATCTATCCCGAATCGGATTTGGCCGACTTGATCACAAAGGAACATGTTGACCAGGTTGTATTCGCTTACAGCGATGTGCCCCATACATACGTTATGCATAAAGCCGCGCTTGTAAACGCAGCTGGTGCTGATTTCCGCTTGATGGGGACGAAGGAAACCCAGATCAAATCCAGTAAGCCGGTTGTGGCTGTCTGTGCTGTTCGTACCGGTTCAGGTAAGAGCCAGACCACACGCCGAGTGTCCTTGATCCTTCGGGATATGGGATACAAAGTGGCAGCCATACGCCACCCGATGCCTTATGGTGACCTTGTGAAACAAGCCGTACAGCGATTCGCGGATTACAGCGACCTGGATAAATACGAGTGTACGATTGAGGAACGCGAAGAATATGAGCCACACCTGGATAATGGTGTTATTGTATATGCTGGTGTGGATTATGAAGCGATCTTACGAGAGGCGGAAAAAGAAGTTGACATCGTATTATGGGATGGTGGTAATAATGACTTTTCTTTTTATGTCTCCGATCTTCTGATTGTGGTTGCAGATCCGCATCGTCCGGGACATGAGCGACTTTATTATCCAGGTGAAACTAATGTTCGCCTGGCAGATGTCTTTGTGATCAACAAGGTAGATACGGCTGACTATGAAAATGTGATCATGGTTCGCAATAATCTGTTTGAGCTTAACCCGGATGCTGTGGTGATCGAAGGTGCGTCCCCTTTGTATGTGGATGACCCGGATGTAATTCGTGGCAAGCGAGTTCTGGTGGTGGAAGATGGCCCCACGCTGACCCACGGTGGGATGGCCTATGGGGCCGGTTTTGTTGCCGCCCGTCGCTTTGGCTCAGGGGAAATTGTCGACCCTCGACCTTTTGCTGTAGCTTCGATTAAAGCAACCTTTGAGAAATATCCTGACACCGGACCGATTCTGCCAGCGATGGGTTATGGTGATGAAATGATGCACGATCTTGAGGAAACGATCAATCGCTCTGATGTGGATCTTGTGATTAGCGCTACCCCAATTGATCTGACCCGCATCATCAAAATTAATAAACCGATGCAACGAGTGCGATATGAACTGCAGGAAATTGGTGAGCCTACGCTTAAATCCATCTTAAAGCAGAAGTTTGGATAAATGATAAAAAATTACCTTGAGTCGGGGTCGCCGTTATGACGACCCCGATGCGTGTTTAATACGGTAAGATTAACGATTGAATTTCAATACGTGAATAAAGTAGGTTGACGTTCCAAAATGACTTTTGATGAAGCTAAAATTTATGTCCAATCCGGGCGCGGTGGCGATGGCATGGTGCATTTCCACCGAGAAAAATACAAACCACGCGGCGGTCCTGATGGGGGCGATGGCGGCCGGGGTGGGAATGTAATTCTTGAAGTTAACCCAAGAAAGAATACATTGTTTGATTTTCGTCATCGTTCCCGTTATGTTGCCGATAGCGGTAAAAACGGCGGCCCGAATAATATGAGCGGTAAATCGGCTGATGATTTGATTGTGGAAGTTCCACCTGGCACGCTGGTTTTTAATGTCCAGTCTGGTGATTTGATAGGAGATCTTGTAGAGGATCACCAGCAGCTTGTTGTTGCGAAAAGAGGCCGCGGTGGTCGTGGCAACCAGCATTTTGCTACCAGCCGCAACCAGACACCCAGGATGGCTGAGCGAGGAGAACCGGAAGAATCGAAGATGCTGCGCCTGGAACTGAAGCTGATCGCAGATGTAGGGATTGTGGGCGTACCTAACGCAGGTAAGTCCAGCCTGTTGGCTGTGGTTTCAAATGCCAAACCTAAGATCGCAAATTATCCTTTTACAACCCTCACACCAAACTTAGGTGTTGCCAAACTGGATACGGACACGATCCTGGTTTTGGCAGATATCCCGGGCTTGATTGAGGGAGCGCACGCAGGCGTAGGTCTTGGGTTCTCCTTTTTGCGTCACATCCAGCGTACTAGGGTTTTAATCCATGTTTTGGACGGCCTATCCGAGGATCCTCTTTCGGATTTCTCACAGATCAACAGCGAGATGGCACTCTTTGATGAGAAGATCAGCGAAAAACCGCAAATTGTGGTTTATAACAAGATGGATTTACCTTTTGTGCAAGAAAGTTGGCTTGAGGTCGAAGAGCAACTGAGGGAATTAGGATATGAAGTTCTGCCGATATCAACAGTGACGCATGAAAACGTCAAGGCATTGATGTGGCGTACAGTGGAACTGATTAAAGCGGCACCCGAACCAGAACCTGTCGAGTCGATGCCTGTTTACCGCGCGGTGGAGGACCCCAATGCTTTCCAGGTCCAAAAAACAGAGGAAGGTTGGCGTGTCTGCGGAAAAGCAATTGAACGCGCGGCCGCGATGACCTATTGGGAACACCGAGAGTCTGTACGACGTTTCCAACGCTTGATGGAACATATTGGCCTGGATGAGTCATTGCGCAACGCAGGTATTGTGGAAGGTGATTCTGTATTAATTGGCGAATATGTTTTGGAATGGCAGGATTGAACGATGGAAAAGAAACGCCTGGGCGTTTTTGGCGGCACATTTGATCCTCCCCATGTGGGGCACCTGATCCTGGCAGCAGAAGCCAGGGATCAGCTTAACCTGGATTGCACAATGTGGATATTAACTCCTGATCCACCCCATAAACACGGTAAGAAAATTGCATCATTGGAACATCGATTAGCGATGGTTCAATTGGCAATTGAAGGAGATGAATCATTTTTTATTTCATTCGTAGATATTGATCGACCTGGACCACACTATACGGTGGACACGGTTAAACTTATAAGACAAGAATACCTTGATTGCGAAATATTCTATCTTATGGGTGGGGATTCACTTAAGGACTTTGCAGACTGGTATAAACCCGAGGAGATATTAGAGACGGTTGATGGTATTGGTGTGATGCGCAGGCCAGGGGATAATATTGATCTAACAACACTTATTGAGCGTCTTCCACAGCTTGCTGCGAAGATCAACTTTGTTACAGCGCCGCTGCTGGAGATTTCCGCTCAACAAATTCGATATCGAGTGAGTGAAACTCGCGCCTTTCGCTATTATTTGTTGCCGAGTGTTTACCAATATATCCAAGATAATAAGCTCTATCAGGAATAAGAGCATCAATTGAATAAGGGGCCTTACTTGATGTCACTCGACCTATATTCGTATAGTCAGGCTGTCTGATTCTTTCTTAAATTTAATTAAAAAAAGCTCACTGACCGGGTGAGGGGGGCACCCGGCCAGCGAGTGAGTATATTTAACCATACCCTATCAAATTTGTCAACTCATTTTTCAAGGAAAATCAAAGGAATTATTAATGAATTAGATTTACGTTTCCTACGGCCAAGTCAAGATTGATAGTGAGAGTGATCCCTTCTTCCATGGTGGTGTAGGTTTCATCTGTCAACAGCCATGTGCCTTCTGTATTAATATTGCTGACTGTACCCTCATTATTGATGATGGCATTCATGCCAGAGGGGATGATGATGGTGATATTACTGATACCGGCTTTAATATCCACAACGGCGTCCTGGGAAAGGGATCCCGTGAAATCCAGGGTGTAATCGCCAGCTCCTCCAGACATTGTCATTCTCTCGAAGTTTGCATATCCTAACCCGAAGATTTTTGCTGAGGATGCGCCGGTTGTATAGCTTAATTCTTCCATTACTACCGGATTTGGAGAATCAAATCGTACGGATGTGTCGCTTGCACCTTGTTTGATCGTGAGGTTGGTCAGCTGCAGCCCAGTAAAATTGAAATCATTATCACTTGCGCCGCCTTCAATGTTGAGGTTCAGGGGAAGGTTTCTGGTCAGCGAAAGCTCCCATTTGTTTTCGATCTTATTGCTTGGAATACCAGAAATACGCAGGGGATTGACCTGTTTGATCTCAAAGAGATTGCTGCTGCGGGTGAATTCCGGTTCCCATTGTTCAACATTATAGGTAATTGTGCCGTTTACCAACCCGTCAGCACCAGGATTGATGGAAAATTCACCACCTGTCATCTGAAACATAAGTTCTGTTTCATCATTGTTTCCGGGCAATGGTTCCGATATTTGCACGATTTGTGTGTCAATCGTTTCCATTTGAACATTCTGGATTGAGCAAGCGAAACCTGCGATAATCAAGGCTAGGATCGGAAAGATAAGCTGTTTTTTCATAAGATACTCCTGAAGGGTCGACCAAGTTTTTTTGGATTGAACACCTTCATATTCCAATTGATTTCTTTGATTTTACAGAAAACGATTTTTACGCTTGATCATTCTTCAGGTTGTAGATCAGATGATTCAGTCAGAAGATAGCCCATTTGTGTCAAAGCGTCTTTTAGATATGTCAATGATTTTGGTCCGAAGCCACTGATTTCTAACATTGCCTGGTCACCATTATTAAGCTGGTTGAGCACATCACTTATCGTTTCCAAGCCTGCTTGCTTCAGGATGTCAGTAACTCTGCTGCTCAATCCAAGATCTGCAACAGGGCGATCAGCTGAGGATACTTCTTCCGGGAGAGCTTCAGTGATCGGCATCTCCTGATCAATGATCTCTTCATTTTCGTTAAGGATGATCTGCTCTTCGTCTGTATCTGCTTTATTGCGGGGGTAAGGAATTGTGCCGAATAATGTTACAATCGCCATACCCAGTCCGAATAGCATCGCCACAAAAACAAGGGACCAACCCAGGCAAGGAATTAATCCTACACTTCTTGCAACCAGATAGAGCACCAGGTTTCCCAAAGTAGCTGAGAGGACAGGGTGCCAGGTGGTCTTAAAGATACTTTCCGCCATACGTTTACCTAATTCATATCCAAGTGCGAGCCAACCGGCTAAAATTGACAGACTAAAAGCCAAGCCAGCTAGAATTACAACAGGGATCAAACAAATAGTGATTGATAACAAAAGACCGCCGAAGAGCATTACAAAAGCTGTCAACGCGCCATAACCGAGGACATGCCATGGTTCTGAGGTTAATGCAGCCGTCATGGTTTCAGCAGTTTTAGGCATCACTAACAACATTAGTGCTCCCAGCGCGATTATAATCAGTGTTGAAACCATAAGCTGGCCAATCGTATTGAGAAGCGAAAGCCCGGGAACCCGGGGGGTTCTGATTATTTTGTGTTGATTGATCATGGGCAGCTCCAAATCAGTCCATGGGATATCCCAGGTTTGTATCAAGTCGCCTTGAACGATTGCGCCTTTATCTAGGCTGATGTAGCTTCCCGGTGAAACAAGATTTCCCTCTACAACAGCATTTTCTTCAAGGGTGACTGTTCCACCTACGGCAATCAGGTCGGCTTCAATGGTGCCATCAATATTGACCAGGCCGCCCAAGACAAACATATCCCCTGTTATGGATGCATCTTCTTCAATATCTACCACGCCTCCAATTACAATCAGGTTACCATCCAAGATCCGACCACTTTTAAGTGTATAGCTTGAACCAAGCACTGTCCGGTCATCTTCGATGGGAGC
This sequence comes from Chloroflexota bacterium, assembly GCA_034717715.1. Lineage (GTDB taxonomy): Bacteria > Chloroflexota > Anaerolineae > Anaerolineales > Anaerolineaceae > Brevifilum. The sequence goes on from JAYELT010000046.1 coordinate 18,213, forward strand.
AGCAAATACACTTAATGGAAAGACCAGTCCTAGCACGAGAACGGTTATCAGGGAAATTGAAAATTTTATCATTTTTTTCATCTTACACTTACTCCTTCTTCTAGAGGTTTATATAGGCGAATTAATGAACGGAACCAGGTGATGATCAGTACAGTCGTGGCAGAGAACAAACCAACACCTAAAAGGATCATCATCGGTATGAGAATGGGTAAAGTTTTGGTTATTGATTGGAGTATGCTCCATAATTGAATAACCCTGGCAGCAGCGAGACTGAAATTTGCGATAAACTGGCTGAGTTCGTAGACCCAATTAATGGCCTGATGATTTAGGATGAGCAAGGCTGAGAGGATGAATCCAGCAATGCTAAACAATCCAAGGGTCATAAACCACATACGACGCTGTTGCTGCTGGTGACGATGAACTGATAATCGTTTATGCCAACGCTGTGAAAAACCTGGTTGAGGTGTGGGTTCAGGGCTGGTTTCAAGGACCACACTGACCTGGTACAAGGCAATTGAAAGCTTTTGGCACTCTTTACATGTCTGTAAGTGCGCATCTAAGGCTTGCTCTTGCTGGGGATTGAGTGATTCACCTGATAGCAACCAGGTTTCAAAAGGCTGGTGACTCATGTGGTCTCCTTTCCCCAATTAGGTGTGCATTTTCCATATCCATCCAAGTCTTCGCCAGCGTTTGCCTGGCGCGGTAGAGGCGGCTTTTAACGGCACTTACCGTCAGGTTAAGTGCTTCTGCAATTTCGACCTCTGAATATTCGTGCCAGTAACGGAGGGCCACTGCTGCGCGATCTATTGGTTTGAGATCATTCATTAGATTTTGGATCATTAACTCATGTTCCTGTTCCTGGAATCTACGCTCAGGATTTGGCGTGTTGCGGTCAGGGATCAGCTCGGTCTGTAAGACATCGGTTGAAACGGTCACAAGTTGGCGCTTCCGTATACGATCAATGCAATAATGAGATGCGATCGAGAGGAGCCAGGTGGCGAATGACCGTTTGGGGTCATATTTCTTGAGATTCTGATAAGCTCGTATGAAACTTTCCTGTGCAGCATCTTCAGCGTCTCTGCTGTTACCCAACATCCGGTAACAAAGGCTGTACACAGGCTTCTGGTAGGAGTCAACCAGAAATCCAAATGCTTTGTCACTGCCATTTAAAGCCTGTTTGATCCACAGGGCTTCCTTCTCGTGCACACAATCTCCTTTTAGATCCTCTATATTGGTATACGATTAATGGAATATAAAGTTGCACATCTGCTTAGTGAAAAAACGAATTCCATGAATTCATTATACGCGAATGGCGGATAATGTGCACTCGCTCGTTTCTTCGGATGAATTTGAGAAAGCCTGTAGATTTCAATGGGTATGATTGTTATCCTGAGACATCCCTCTTGCAGCTTCAGGCTTTGGGAATGAACCATGTCTCATTTTCTCTGAGGTGTGGTTTTCCAATAAATCACTTATTTCTGGTGTGACTTAAATGTATACTACGCTAAGAGCTGGTTTGCTAATTTCTTGGAGTAGTATTTATTCCCCTTTACGACTCAATAAATGCAGGAATTGTTTAATGGCTACAGGCAACTTTTTAAAAAACTACCTCTTCACGACCGCTCAATTTATCTTTAATTCGCTTAACTACAATATCCAGGTGTTGTGATTTATGTACAAAATCCAGATCGTCGCTGCGGATGGTTAAAACCGGGCAGAGATCAAATCCTTCAATCCATTCCTGATAGAAACGCTCCAAAAGCTCCAAATAGGACTTGTCGATACTGGTTTCAATATTCCTGGCTCGACGGCGGATGCGTTCCATCAAGACGGGCACAGGCGCTTCGAGATGGATCAATAAGTCTGGTTTGGGGAGATTACCAATAATTAAATGGTACAGGCGTAAATATGAGTTGTAGTCCCGGTCACAGAGGTTATCCATGTGATGTAAGGCACGGGCAAAAATATAGGCGTCCTCATAGACACTTCGATCAACGATGGCTGATTCGGCTATCTCAGATAGATAGATATGCTGTTCAGCGCGATGCCCTAAGAAATAAATCTGCAGATGGAAGGACCATGCTCGCATATTTTCGTAGAAATCAGGCAAGTAAGGATTATCTGCTACTGATTCATAGGCAGTTTTCCATCCCAGCCGTTCTCCAATACGCTCTGTCAGGGAGGTCTTTCCGACTCCAATATTTCCAGCCAATAAGATCAATCGTTTTGCCATTTAAAGTAGCCTTTTTCTTATCGTATAGATAACCTGGTAAGAAATCAAACCGGCATGCTACGTTTCAAAAAGATCTTAATCATTATGTGGTAAGGTCTGTACTGTTCATAGCGCACACAATGCCCTGCAGAACTGATATGACCAAATTCCCCTTTTTCCAATAGTTTCACTGCTTCCAGCCCCAATTTTGGTGTGACGATAGCACCAAGATCGTGATCACCGGTGACAATCAATGTTGGAACCCGGATTGCCTTTGCCAAGTCTCTCCATTTTTTGGGATTTTCGGGAAAATGATCAAAGAACTCAGGATCAATATCATGTTTAGATTGAGCCCACTCTTCAAGGATGGCTTCTTCCCAATTGGGAGATTTCTTTTTCTTTAGTTTGACCAATTCTTTCACAGTTTTTTGTTTATTCTTGAGATTACGTTGTTTCCATTCCTGCATGGTTAATTTCATAGCTGCTTTAGAAACTTTCTGGTCCGTCCAAGGCGGATCCTCCAACACAACTGTGGAAGGAATTTCCGGGTGGCTCGCTGCAAAGGCAGCTACTGTTGCAGCCCCCATTGAATGCCCTAAAATACTCGGTTTATTAAGTTTCAGAGCTGTGATTAAATCAAATAAATTTTCCGAAAGGTCAAACCGTATCGCAGAATCTATCCGCGAAGATTTCCCGTGACCATAGGCATCATACATGATCAGGTCGTAATCTGCTTCCATGTCGCTTGCGAATTGGTGCCAGCAGAGACCATTGTCTGTTATTCCATGTGCGAGAACAATGGGAGGCTTGTCTCCATTCCCTGTGCGAGTGTAGAAGAGTTCGATCTCATCGGTGATGGAAATTGTGTCGTGGGTCCAATCTTTCTGCATGATTCCTCCGAAACCTCATTTTTATAATTATACTTAATCTTTGATTTGTCTGGGATGTATTTCTTTGAAAAAGGTCAAACCAAAAATCGTTGACGCGAAACTCTAACATTAAAACGGGGGCTCAAATGAACACCTGTATCTCATTAGATTAACATTCACTGTAACCACAGGAGTAACACTTCCGGCAGCCTTCTTCATTGATAAGGGTTGCTTGACCGCATTCGGGGCATAGTTCACCGATTGGGCGGTTTAGGGTACCTCTGACTTCCTCTATACCGGACATTGGTAAGGTTGGTGTATCTAAGTTATCCCTGTCAGTGGCGACTTCTGCATCCCAGTGTCGGATGAAAAGATACTCATTTAATGCTTTGGCTATGCCGTCTGGCAGTGATCTTATACGGTTTGCACCGAATCCAAGAGAACGCCCACCTCCGATACCACCCAACTGCTCCATGATTGTTTTTAGACGCTTCCTGGGCTCAATTGGCGAAGAGATTCGCAACAAGTAAGATATCAATCGCCCTAAAGCCTCGGAATGGGCTGCAGTTTCTGATCCAGCTTTAGCAGAGGTCACGAATACTTCGAATGGCTGGTTACCGCCGTTTTCATTGACCGTTACAAAAGCTTTTCCAAGGGGTGTTTCAACAGAGTAGGTATAGCCTTTTAAGAATCTTGGTCTCGGCTTCTTTGATTCCTGCCAAATCGGAAGCTGTTTGTCTTGTTCCTGGTTGTCTGGTTCATATCCAAAGCTGACTTCACTGCTTTGACCAGGTTTTGATTTCACAGTGTCTTTTGTCTCTAATACTACCTTTTCCCTTGAACCAGTTATATAAACTGTAGTTCCTTTGCAGCCCATTTCCCATGCAAGCATATAAACTTTGGCTACTTCCTCTGGGGTTGCAGTAGCAGGGAAGTTGATGGTTTTACTCAGGCTGTTATCAACGAATGCCTGGAGAGATGCTTGCATGCCGATATGTTCCTCAGCCAGGATATCAGCCGAGACAACAAATGTATCCTTGATCCAATTTGGCAAACCTTCCACGTTGTGACAGGTTCCTGATTCCATCACCTGGTCAATTATCGATTGTTGTGTCTCCTGGTCGATACTGTTGTTTTCTAAGGCTTTTTTAAATTGTGGGCTGACATAATTTAATTGAACATCATTGCCATTATCGTTCACATGGCGGATGTATGCGAGTGCAAAAACAGGTTCGCAACCATATCCCTCACACCCAGCGACCGTTGCGATCGTCCCTGTAGGCGCAACAGTTGTCTGAGCAGCATTCCTGATACCGAATTGTTTGATACTTTTTATCACATCATCCCATTTAATTTCCGGCCGATTGAAGTTGTGTTCATAATCAAATATAGGTTGAGGTGGCTCCCATTGCATGGCATCAGGATCATAGATACTTCCTTTTATTGCAGGAAAACTCCCACGCGAACGAGCTAGTTCAATACTTGTAAGCATTGCATGGTAACGAATGAATTCCATCACCTGGGCAGCAAATTCCTGTCCTTCCTGACTCCCGTAACGGATTTGAACGTGGTAAAGCAGATCAGCTAACCCCATAATACCCAGGCCAATCCTGCGAGATTGCTGAGCTGCTGCTTTGAGTTGGGGTACAGCTGGAACGTAAGCGTTAGCTTCGACCACATTATCCAGAAATATGGTAGCCGTTTCAACAGTCTTTTGAAGTGCTCCCCAATCGACAGTACGGTCAGGGCCAAGGTGCTTTGCCAGATTGATGGAACCTAAACAACAATTCTCATATGACCCCAGCCACTGTTCACCGCATGGGTTGGTTGATTCCAAGCTGTAAAGGTGGGGCAGTGGGTTTGCTCGGTTAGCGGTATCCAGGAAGAGTACTCCTGGTTCGCCATTATGGTGTGCCTGTTTGACGATCTTATCAAACAAGTTGCGCGCACGGACGATCTTGTGTGTTTTAATTGGTAGACCAGATTCAATTGCAGCACCAAGATCACCATTAAATGACTGATATTCCGGGGAAGTCTCATCAGGGAAACGTAATGCCCAATCCAGGTCTGATTTTACTGCTTTCATAAACTCATCAGTGATCCCCACGGAGATATTGAAGTTTGTGATGGCATTTTCATTTGTCTTGCAGGTAATAAATTCTTCGATATCCGGATGATCAATACGCAAAACGGCCATATTAGCACCTCGCCGGGTCCCCCCTTGGGCGATTTCACCGAATGCTTTATCATAAACATGTAGAAATCCAATCGGCCCGGTTGCCTGGCCTGCTGATTTTTTCACCCTGGCACCGCGTGGGCGTAATCGAGAAAAACTAAACCCGTTTCCGCCGCCCGTTTGTTGTATGAGAGCAGCATTTCGCAGCGTTGTAAAAATTCCGTCCTCATCACGACCCATGTCGTCGGAAATCGGGAGAACGAAACATGCAGCCAGCTGTCCTAATGGTGTTCCCGCTCCTGTGAAAGTTGGTGAATTTGGGAAAAACCTCTTAGCTGTGAGTATGCGATAGAATTCAGATGCGCGAGCAATTACATCTTGATCCCAAACCTCTTCAACCTTGGCGATATGATATGCGACACGCCAGAACATTTCCTCGACAGTTTCTTGAGGAATACCATCTTTTCCTTTTCGCAGGTAACGACGCGAAAGGACCAGGCGTGAATTTTCGCTGAGTTCAATACCTGGCAAACCCTCTGGTATAGGTGGTGTGGGGAATAATCCTGATGATTTCGAACCAAGTTGCTTTGCCATTGTCACTCCTCAAATAATTACAATTAAGACTCTTCTGTTAGTAAACGGTCAATTTCTGAGCGAATAGCTTGTAAATCGTCAAGCTGTAAGTAAACCGTCGCATAACGGATATATGCAACGTGGTCCATTTCTTTAAGTCCTCGGATGACCATATCCCCGACTACACGAGAAGAGACTTCTGATTTTCCCATACGCTGCAAGGTTACCTCGATCTCCCCAATCAGGCGTTCGATATCAGCCGCTGATACAGCTCTTTTCGCACAAGCAATGCGAATGCCCTGTCTCAGTTTGACGTGATTGAATTCTTCACGGGTGCCATCTTGTTTGACCAATAGGGGTGTGGCTAGAATAGGACGTTCCAAGGTGCTGAACCTTTCTCCGCATCTAAGACACTCCCGCCGCCGTCGAATACCACCTGGTGCATCCTTGTTTGTATCAATAACTTTCGATTTATTATGTTGGCAATACGGACAGTGCATAATAATCCCTTCTATATCATGGACGGATTGTTGTGTCAGACGCCCCCCATATGTTGGGGTAGGTTTTATTGTCTCCCCCACCCATGAGGTAGGTTACTATTGTAGCATAGGTGGAATATCCAATCAATACGAATTTTGATGTTTTTCCTTAAAATTTTGAAAAATCGTTCAATTTTTAAGAATTCATAAAGATAAAAATTAATGGGTATGAAAGAAATAAACGTTGATTCTACCAATCTAAAACCATAAAGTATTTTGGGAGGAAAGCTTTTGGTGGTGGATGAGTAGTTAATCAGATTTTTTATTGATATCAGTATAAAATGAAAAACGCAAGCTTTAATGCTTGCGTTTTTCGAGGGAAATCCAGTATTTCGGGGTAATGAGTCTGGTTACCCGGAAATTATGGTCAGGTATAGACGTGCCCAAAGCATACCAGTTCCTTGGGACACAATTCTAACCATTGCATTCAACGGTATATATCTGAGGAGCATTATGAGGCTAATAAACCCATAAAGCGTTTTCTAGTTGCTATTGCGTTTTCGCAAAAATGCTGGCACATCCAGATCATCCGTATTGATCCGGGTTTGGAATTCATATGTATCGGAGGAGGTCTTCGGTTGGCGTGAATCCTGTTTTCCTTCAACATTTTCCAGCATACTTGGCAAAGGACGTTGACTTGCATTTGTTGTTGGTTGCAACTGAGCTGTTTTCGCTGTGGATCTTAATGCTGTTCCTTCAAATCCGGTGGCGATGACCGTCAATCTGAGGTTTTCACCCATGTTTTCGTCAATGACTGCACCGAAGATCAAGTTCACATCGGGGTGAGCCGTTTCTTTAATAATCGTAGCAGCCTGGTTGACTTCGAAGAGTTTTAGATCCGGCCCACCCGTCACATTGAAAAGAATTCCACGAGCACCATCGATGGTCACATCCAACAATTGATTGGAGATTGCTTGTTCAGCAGCCTTGGTAGCACGATCTTCTCCGGTTGCCTGGCCAACTGCCATCAACGCTGCGCCGCCCTCAGACATTATTGTACGTACATCAGCAAAGTCGAGGTTGATTAATCCAGGAACGGTGATCAGTTCTGAAATCCCCTGGATGCCCTGTCTGAGAACATCGTCAGCGACTTTGAAGGCGTCCTGCAAGCCTGATCGTTTATCCACAATCTGGAGCAGACGGTCATTAGGAATGATGATGAGGGTATCCACGTGCTCCTTGAGAGCTGTGGTACCTTCTTCAGCAGCGTTTGCCCTGTGGTTACCTTCAAAGGTGAATGGGCGAGTAACGACGCCAATGGTCAGAGCGCCAATTTCGTGGGCGATTTGAGCGACGATTGGAGCACCACCGGTTCCTGTGCCACCACCAAGGCCTGCGGTTACAAAGACCATATCGCTCCCTTTAAGTACTTCATACAAGTCCTCTGCTGACTCCTCTGCCGCCAGGCGACCAATACGGGGGTCACCACCGGCGCCTAGACCACGTGTAGATTTCTCACCAACCCGTACACGCACCTTGGCTTTTGAGAATTGCAATGCCTGGGCATCTGTGTTGACAGCGATAAATTCGATGCCGGATATACCTTCATCAATCATCCTGTTGACGGCGTTGCAACCACCTCCACCGATTCCAACTACTTTGATTCTTGCAAATGACTCGGGTCTTACATTTTTATCCATCATATTCTCCTCTTCTTGCTAATTAATAAAAATATTTATAAGCTTTTCTTATGGTAATAAGCTCTTAAGCAATGTTTTAAGTTTTTCGGTCCAGTCTTTTGTTTGTCTTGGTCCATGACGGTCAATAGGGAGGCTGGTATCGCTCATTAACAGTGCCCATTCCAGCAACCCAACGCTTGTTGAAAATGCAGGAGAATCGAGCTGATCTGTCAGGCCGACAAGGTTTTGAGGTTTGGCAATACGAGCAGGCAATCCCATGACCTGGGATGCCAATTGCCGACTGCCGGGTAATAGGCTTGATCCACCAGTGATGATTACTCCTGCTGGGAGAAGTCCGTCATATCCTGATCGTCGGATTTCCTGCAAAACCAGGTAAAAAATCTCTTCCATTCGGGCTTCAATGATATTTGCCAGATCAACCCGATTAATCCTTGATGGGGCATCTCCTCCAAAACTACGCACTGTGAATTGTTCTTCTGGATTAACAGATGATTGCAAAGCATGGCCAAATTTAAGTTTTATCTCCTCGGCCTGAGAGATTGGTAGGCGTAAGCCATGAGCGATATCAGATGTTACATGATTACCACCAACGGCAAGCACCATGGTATGCCAAACATCGCCATCAATGTAGATCGCCATATCGGTTGTACCACCACCAATATCCACAACCGCAACACCCATCTGGCGCTCTGTTTCTGAGAGGACAATTTCTCCTGAGGCAAGTGGGTTCAAGACAAATTGAGAAACTTCAATACCAGAAGCACCAACACATTGGCGAAGATTTTCTACCGTTGAGGATGAGGCAGTGATGATATGGGCTTCGACTTCCAATCGATAACCATGCATTCCTACAGGTGTTTGGATGCCGTCCTGGCCGTCAATGATGAAACCACGTTGGATGACGTGGATGATTTCACGGTTGTGAGGAATCGCCACAGCCTGTGCTGCGTCCAGAGCACGATCGATATCTTCCAGATCAACGATACCGCCGGTTATCCCAACGACACCACGGCTGTTGACCGAAGAGACATGCGACCCAGCCAGGCTGACCAGGGCAGCGTTTATTTCAAACCCCGACGTGCGCTCCGCCTTTTCGACTGACCGCGAAACAGCTGAGGCAGCTGCATTAAGATCGACAACTGTACCCTTCCTGAGTCCGAGGGATGGCTCGATGCCCACACCGAGGATGCGCAAATTATTGGCGTCCTCTACCCTGGCAACCAATGTGCAAATTTTGCTTGTTCCAATATCAATGCCGACAATAATTGGTTCGTCCATAATCACTACTCCAGTCGATAAAATGGTGCATGAAGAAATTCGAGACTGATCAGAGCAGGGGTGATGTTTTCCCTTTTCATCTCCGCGATGATCGTTTGATATTCTGCAAGTTTGATGTCAATATTAGTCATGTCTTTTCCAAAATATGCCAACCAACCGTTGCTATCTTGCCATCCCAAGCCAAATTGAGGATCGTACTGTAAATAGCTGTCTTCCGGTACGTAATCGCTTATCGACAGCAAACCCCGGATAAATTTTGGTGTTGTCCTGGGGAAGGTGGGTTCTTCAACCATTGGGAGCGTTGGTTCATCCTCATTTTCAATTAAGGAATCCCCTTCCTTTGTTGGGGCTGGAGGTGGATCGCTGTTAGCGACCACCGAAAAGGCAACCTCTGCTTCACCCCTGATGGGGAACATCACACCCTCGATATCAATCCATAGGGACGAGTTGTCTTGCTGCCAAAGAATGAGGGGCTCGCGTTCTTCAACCCTGATGGTGACTGAGGCGGGTAGTCCTGTTGAAATACTCACACTGGTCAAGCTGGGGAAGTTCTGCGTGAGCTGTATCGCTAATTGCTCGGGTTCAACCTCAATAATGGGAAGTCCAACTATGTTCAATTGAGAGAGAATGGCATCTGTGGTCAGTCTCTTTGAACCTTTGAGATTGATTGTACTGACTTCAAAGGCACTTAGACTTGAGAAGAAAATTACGACAGCCAAGGATAATATGAAAACTGCACCAGATATGAGACGCCAACTGAGATTTAATTGTGGGAAAGCAGGTAATTGAAGTTCAGCTCCCTTTGCTTTTAACGGCACATGAATCTTATTTCGCTTACGATTGATCACAGGAGTCGCGGGGGTTCTTCGACGTGTAACAGGTGGGGTGTGTTTGCTTCTTTTGCGCGTGGCATTCACCACATACGTTGGCTTTTCGCTTTTACTGTGGGTTTGCTTCCTGCGGGTACGAAGTTTTTGTGCCCTACTCATCTCATTGGACTGGTGTTTTGCCATACTAACGACGAAACTCTCTTTCTGTGTCATCACGTTGGTTCTTCCTGGCTAAAGCCAGGTTTATCAAGGTTTCAATCAGGTCATTATAGGAAAGACCCGAAGCTTCCCAAAGTTTAGGGTACATGCTGATCTTGGTGAATCCAGGGATCGTATTAATCTCGTTGAGGTAAAGGGCATCACTCACCTTATCTATCAGAAAATCCACTCTTGCCAAACCAGCGCAATCCGTCACTTTATATGCCTGAATGGCAAGAGTTTGAATTTCTCTGACTCTCTTTTTAGATAGATCAGCTGGAATTACGAGATCAGCAGTGTCATTGATGTACTTCTCTGAATAAGTATAGAAAATGTCCTTGGGAATAACCTCACCAGGGATTGAAGCTGACGGATTTTCGTTTCCCAGGATACTCACTTCAATTTCTCTTGCGTTCTGAACACCTTCTTCAACCACAATTCGGCGATCATATAGTGTCGCCTGCATCATTCCTTCCAGTAGATCACTGCGACTGCTGCACTTGCTGATACCCACAGAAGAACCAAGGTTAGCTGGTTTCGTGAAGAGTGGGTAAGCAGCGATCCCCTCAGCAGCATTTAGACAATATTCTGGGTTTTCCAGTATTTCTTTGCGGTTAAATACCTTGAATGGCAAGGTGGGAATACTGTTGGAAACCATCACTTTTTTGAATAAACCCTTATCCATGCATACGGAAGATCCCAAGACGCCAGCACCAACATAAGCAATATCTGCCAGTTCCAGCAATCCTTGCAAAGTGCCGTCCTCACTATATGTGCCGTGCATGATGGGGAAGGCCACATCCAAGGTCACATATGGACGTAAATTTCCATCATGTACCGTATAGATTGCTGGGTTCTCTGGTGTCGGATGCAAAATAACAGGGGTGAGGCTCTCGTAACGTTCATTTTTCAACATCGTCCAAAGATTTTCACCAACAAACCATTGACCCTGGCGCGTTATTCCAATCTCAGTGATGTCAAATTTATCTCTATTGATGACGGATAAAACCGAGCGTGCTGACATCAATGAGACTTCGTGCTCACCGGAGCGTCCACCATAAAGAATGCCTAACTTCAACTTTTCATTCATGACTTAAAATCACCTACTAATTCAATCTCAGGTTCAAGTAGAATCCCAAACTTCTCTTTAACCGCATTCTGGGCAAGTCTCATCAGGTCGTAGATATCCTGAGCTTTCGCACTTTCAAGATTAATGATGAAATTTGCGTGGATTGGGCTGATCAAAGCGTGCCCAATACGTTGTCCTTTAAGACCTGCAGCCTCAATCAATCTTCCAGCGTAATCACCTTCCGGGTTCTTGAAGATTGATCCCATCGAAGCACCGGGTGGTTGAGTTTCCTTCCGGTGAGCCTGATATGTTTTGATCTTCTCCCAAGTTTCTTCACGACTCGTCCTTGTGACATTAATAGTTGCAGAGAGAATGACTACGGGCAGCCGTTCTCGTTTAAGAACGCTGCTGCGGTACTGATAAGCCAATTCTTGAACTGGCCAATCCTCTATTCCCCTTGTTTTGTGCAAGATTTTTGCCATCTTCAAGTTTTGCTTCATATCGCTTCCATGGGCACCGGCGTTGCCATATACTGCGCCACCAACTGTCCCTGGTACAGGCGCAGCCCATTCCATTCCACTTAAACCTCGCAGAGCAGATTGCCTGGCTATGGTTCCAAGGATAGCGCCTGACTCCGCATAAATTGTGGGAACATCAGATTTTGTATCAATCTTGATATTATGTACTCGGTTATGGAGAACGATACAATTCAAATCAAGGTCACTGATGAGGAGATTGGAGCCACTACCAAGTATCCTGAATACGATTGAAAGGTCCCAGAGGGTCCTAGCCGCTGTAATTAGCTCATCCAGGGAATGAATAGATACCAAAGCAGCTGCATGTCCACCCACATGGGCAGTCGTGTAATTTGCCATGCTGACATTCTCTTGCAGTCTGGTACCAAAAACTTCTCTAAGTGGGTTCATCGGTATCTTATGCATTGGATGATTCATTCCTGTTTGTCTTTGCTTCCTTCTGAAGCAAACGATTTAAAACAGCTTTGCTAATCTTGGTCGCATCACCTGCAGAGAAAACGATGGCGACATCATTGGGTTGAAGATTGTCAAGCAAAAAAGAGATCGCTTGACTGAATTCTTGTATATATTTTGCTTTACCTGTTGGAAGTGCATTGGCTATGGTTTCTGCTGAATATCCAGGGTTTTCTTCTCTGGCCGCATAAATCGCCAGTATGATTACTTTTTCTGCAAAATTAAGCGCTGGAATAAAGGTTTCCTTGAGCATCCGGGTCCTGGAGTAAGTATGCGGTTGCCATATCGCCCAAATTCTGCGGTCGGGGTAGCGAGAACGGGCTGCCTGAAGCGTGGCAGCAATCTCAGTGGGATGGTGTCCATAATCGTCAATGATGACGATGCCCTGGGCTTCACCAAGAACCTCAAAACGGCGTCCAGTGCCATTGAAAGAGCTGATAGCATCAATGGCATCGTTCATTGGCAGGCCCAATTGGTGGATCACACCCAGTGCAGCTGTTGCATTGAGAATATTATGCTCTCCTGGAACATTGAGTGAAACGTTGCCCAATGCCTGCACATTTGTGGCTGTGCCTTGGTGTACAAATTTAAATACTGGTGAACCATTAGTATATGCAATATTCTTAGCCTGATAATCCGCTTCTGTATGTGTGCCGTATCCCAAAAGCTTGATATCCTCTGAGATCATCTCTTCCATTAAACGTCTTGCGCCAGGATCATCACAGCAGATCAAGGCGCATCCATCAGGACGAACTTTCTTGAGGAATGCTTTGAACGCACCATGATATATCGCAGGTGTTGGAAAGCAGTCAGGGTGGTCATGTTCAATGTTTGTAATCACTGCAATCTTTGGTGAAAGACCGAGGAACATTCTGTCGTACTCATCTGCCTCAATCACGAAATAGGGTCCTGAGCCGGCTTGGGCATTACAATTGAGCTGGTTGACTAAAGCGCCAAGGATAAAACTTGGCTCTGCATTTAATTGGTCCAATATCCAAACCAGCATTGCTGTCGTTGTGGTCTTCCCATGTGTTCCAGCAACAGCAAGGGTTTCCTTAAATCTGGTCAACTCTTCCAAAAACTCTGACCGCTTCAGTACTGGAATGCCCAAAGCTCTTGCAGATGTGACTTCCGGGTTATTCTCTGGGATCGCGGAAGATCGGATCACAATTTCTGCTCCATTGATTTGTTCAGCAGCATGTCCAAGGAAAGTTTGTGCACCAGCCTTCGAGATTGCTTCAAACAAAGGCGAAGCCTCAAGGTCAGAACCGCTGACCGTGTACCCTCTTTCAAGCAGCACGCGAGCGATGGCAGAAAGTCCTGTACCACCAATCCCGATAAAATGAACGTGTTTCATCAGATAAACACCACCAAGATAAAGACGAAGGCAAGTGCCACAGCAATGTAAATCGCTGGTGGACACAACCATTGGGGCGGAAGGAGTTTCACCAATTGGATTGCATTCTTCCCAGCTTCCGTTAACGAATCGGGAGCAGTAATCCAATCAAATGGATAATCTGCTTCGATCAGGTAAAACCAGGCTGTACCAAAGATCATGTAACCATTAATCGCACCCAGGAAAACACCTAATAAAACATCCTGGAAGCGGTCCCGAACGAATTTTCCACTTTCGATCACACGTGGCAGGTTTGGTCCCTGGTAGCCAAAGAAAGTCAACAAAGCCAGCACTGAAATTCTGACAGTAAAGGAAGTTCCAGGTGTGAGCGCATCACGTGTAAAGGGAATTAATTTTTCAATGACCGTGACCACAAAAATTGCTAATATCACTCCTGCGGTAACCAGGATCTCTTTTGCCCATCCTCGCATCGCACCGATCATTGCAAATAGAACAACATACATCCAGAAGAGAACAGATAAACTTATCATGCTGTTACACCTCCTTGGGATTTCCCGGCCATCTCGTGTATGAGGATGGCAATTTTCTCAGCCGCATTTGGGGTTGCAAGCTTTGCCATTGCCTTGCTCATGCGGGACAGTTCGTTTTTGTTGTTAATCAGAGTTTGTATCCGGGAAAGGAGCTGATTTCCCAAATCTTCATCGCACAAAATTTCTGCCGCACCCCTCTCGACAAGATACATAGCATTCACTTTTTGATACCGCCAAGCAAAAGGATAAGGAACGAGGATGGCGGGCAGCCCAAAAAGGGGATATTCTCCCAGGATGGATGCGCCAGCCCGTGAAACGATTAAATCCGCTGCTGCGAAGGCAGCACCGATTTCATGCAAAAATGGAAATACTTGATAGCGCTGCGATTGTTTTGGCGTTAATCTCTTTGCACTTGCTTCAATTTTCTCCCAATCCAGATGTCCACTGATGTGAATGACCTGCATTTCCTTCAATAATTCTGGAAGGATATTCATTATGGCTGTATTTATTGAGCGTGCCCCTTTGCTGCCGCCAGCAACAGCAAGTGTGGGGAGGGTTGGATCAAAATTGAAATAATCACGTGCTGCTTCACGTGTCCATTCCTGTAAACCTGGTCTAACCGGGTAACCTGTTACCGTGAGCTTAGATTTATTAGAAAAATAGGACATTGATGCCTCCGTTGTTAGGGCGATTGAGTCGGCAAATCTGGCAAGAGATTTGAGTGATAAGCCTGGCTCGATATCTGGCACGTAAAGTAGAGAGGGTTTCCTGATGGCGGCCACTGCCATCGGGAAGGCTACATAGCCACCTGTGAACAATAATGCATCAGGTTGAAAAGAGCGTAAAATCCGAAGCGAAGCAAAATAACCTCTGAACAGCTTTAACAGGTTCCCTGGCAGCTTGAGAATGCCGACACCATGTACACCTGCTGCCGGTATGGATGTATAAGGGATCTCTTTTCTTGTGACCAAAGTCTTCTCCATGCCACCACGGCTGCCGACCCATAGAACTGAGCTTAGGTTCAACCCAAGTGATTCAAGAACGGCTATGGCGGGATACACTCCCCCGCCCGTTCCGCCTGCGCAGATCAACAACCGCACGGTTTGGACTCCTTTCCGAAGATTTATCCTTGATTGACGTTCTCGAAATATTCATAATGATGCCAATAGATGTTAACGTTACAACCAGGCTTGAGCCACCCGCACTGATAAAAGGTAGGGCATTCCCTGTAAAGGGAAGCAAGCCAACAATGACGGCCATATTCGTCATGGCTTCAACACCAATCCAGGTCGTCAATCCGAATGCGAGCAGTGATCCTAATTTGTCAGGTGCATTCCTGGCGATAACCAAACCACGCCAGATCAGGAGGATGTATAGAACCGTGACTAAAAAACCACCAATGATACCGGTCTCTTCCACTAAGACAGCAAAGATGCTGTCGGTTGGCGCAAGCGGCAAACCAGTGAATTTTGTGTCTGCCTGACCAATTCCAACACCAAACCAACCGCCCTTTACAACCGCTTCCAAGCTTCGCTGGATGTGGTAACTGCTGTCCAGCGGATTGTTTAAACTTGTTAGATAGGAGCTGATGCGATCCCTGCCAGTTGGATAGAGATACATCAGCGGCAGACCCACCAACACAGCCAGGACAACGATAAGTAAGATAACTTTCCAGTCACCACCTGCCAGGAAGAATAAAATCACACCCAGAAGCAAGACCGTCAATGCTGCACTGAGATCAGGTTGAAGCAAGATCAAACCAAATGTAATTCCCAGGATAATGACCAAAGGGATGTAGGCTATCTGGACATCATTGATCGAATCCAGCCGTCGATACAGCCAGAAGGACAAGTAAATGATAATAACAGCTTTTGCCAGCTCTGAAGGCTGAATGGAACCACCGACAAGCATGCGGTTGACCTCGGTTCCCCGTTGTTCATTGACGATCAAAACAGCTAACAATAATAGAAGTGTCCCAAACCACATTGGAATGAGTATCTTTTGGTAGTGGTGATAGTTGATCAAGCTGGCAATCACTGCAAAAACAATCCCAATGAGAACCCACAGGATCTGACGACCAAAGATGTACGTAGGTCCTTTTCCCATTGCAATCGAATAGTCCCAACTGGCAGAATAGACCATGAGGAGTCCGAAGACCAGTAAAATAATTACGATCAGAAGCATCGGCACATCGAAAGGCAGCCGAAGAGAACGCGTCTTACCGAATTTATTTTTTCGTTTGGTTACGAAAGTTCCATCACCCATTGTTTAAATCCCTTTCCACGTTCTTCAAAATCTATAAATTCATCAAAACTGGTGCCACCAGGGGAGAGAAGCACTACATCGCCTGGCGCAACCCGTTCAGCTGCGATTTTGACGGATTCTTTTAGGTTTTCACGACGATCAATTGTGTAGGGTCGCAAGCCTGGACTAATCTCGCCAACAGCATCCTGGATCAGGTCAGCAACTTCTCCAAAAAGAATCAAATGATCTACCTTTTGACGGATCTCTTTACCCAGGCTGGTCCATTGGAGGTTCTTGTCGCGTCCACCAGCCAGCAGAACAATCGGTTCATCAAAGGATTCGAGTGCTGCAATGGCGCGTTCCGGTGCGGTAGCGATCGAGTCATTAAACCAATCCGCCCCCCCCCAAGAGCGCACAAATTCAAGCCTGTGAGGGACACCTTTGAACGCTATGATCCCCTCATAGATTGCTTGGATTGAAAGTCTTGCTGCAGCTGATATAGCAACTGCTGCCAGGACATTGTAAAGGTTATGCTTTCCCCGTAAGTTGATGAAGTCAGTACTCATTATTTTTGCTGTCTGTCCATCAGCTTGCAGAATCAATTTACCACGCTTGCAGTAGGTTGAATCCTGCTTATTAATGGGAGAATTGAACCCAAAAGTAATTTTTCGGCCGTTGACCTCAGGATACAGCTCACGCACATTCGGATCATCTCGATTCAGCACGGCTATATCCTTTGGGGATTGATGGGTCAGAATTTGAGACTTGGCTGAGATGTATTCAGACATGGAGCCATGTCGATCCAAATGATTAGGTGTAAGGTTCAGGATGGCGGCAATCTGTGGCGATGTGTTCATGATTGCAAGTTGGAAACTGGAGAGTTCCATGACAGCGAGGTCTCCTTCCTGCATTTTTTTCAGATCTTTTATCAAGGGGGTACCGATATTGCCGCCCACCCAAACCGCATTGTTGGGCTTCATGAGCTTGAAATGATGTTTTGCGATTTCACCGACCAAGGAAGTTGTTGTCGTTTTACCGGCTGAGCCGGTAATTCCAATCACACGACAAGGCACATGGTCCAGGAAAATCTGCGAGTCATTAGAGATTGGGATATTGCGTTTGATTGCTTCTCGAATAATTGGCAAATCCAGCGGCACACCACCAGAAAGACATACCAGGTCAGTGCCATCCAAAATCTCAATCGGGTGAGATCCTGTCACCCAGGTTAGATTGAGATCAGAGAGCTCTTCGAAAACATCTCCGAGTGCTTCTTCGGGACGACGATCATTGAGAATCACAGCTGCACCTTTTTCAGATAGGTAGCGTGAGAGGGCTGCCCCTTGTCGGGCGGCACCAACCATAACTACTTGCTTACCTTCCCAGTTGTTCGTCATTTACTACACCAATACCAAGGCAATGCCTAACATCGTGAAAATCAAACTTATCAACCAAAAACGTTGTACGACCTGGGTTTCACTCCATCCAATTAATTCAAAATGGTGATGAAGTGGGGCCATCTTGAAGAACCTTTTGCCTTTTGTGATCTTAAAATAGAGCACCTGGATGATCACGCTCACCACTTCGCTGACAGGGATGATTGCAATCAAGGGGAGGAGCAGCCATTGACCGGTCATCAAGGCGACCACTGCCAGGGTTGCTCCCAGGGATAAGGATCCTGTATCACCCATAAAAAGACTGGCTGGATGAACATTGAACCATAGAAAACCGAACAGAGCGCCGACGAGGGAAAAACAAAATCGAGCTAAGAAATCCTGCCCTTCGAGCACGGCGACAAATCCAAAAGCTGCGAATGCAGTGGCAGAGATCAACCCTGCCAGACCATCCAAACCGTCCGTGAAGTTCACTGCGTTGGACATTCCAACGATGATGAAAACTGCGATGGGAATATAGTAAGGACCCAGGTTGATCGCTTGTTCAGCAGTAAACCAAATTAATTGCGGGACTATCAGGATATCCCGCAAGGCAAACGCGATTGCCGTGGCAAGGGCGACCTGGATGGCGAACTTAGTTGCAGAACGCATCCCTAATCCTCTTCGTGCGCCGCGAATACCTTCCCAGTCATCAACTGCTCCTAAAATCGCAAATGCCCACATCGTGACAAGTGGTAAAAGGACTGACCATCCCAGGAGATTAAAACCCAGGATGGAAACAGCATTGAAGAGGAGTGTCAACAAGGTTATTGGGATCAGGATCATTAGGCCGCCCATGGTTGGGGTGCCTGTTTTTACCGTGTGTTGATCAGGTCCATCTTCGCGAATGATCTTTCCAATCCGCCAGGTTCTGAGCAAGCGGATTAACGGATCCCCCCAGATAACGGTCATCATAAAACTGAGACCACTGATCGCGATGGCGACAGCGTTGTTTTCCATCAAACCATCTCCTCGATTGCAGATTTAATTCTATCCATGTGCATGCTGTTTGAACCTTTGATAAGAACGACATCGTTCTTACGGATGAGACTGGCTGCTGGCCTGGCAGCTTGTTGAGAATCTGGAAACCATAATAACTGGCCTTTGGAAAAACCATTTTTGATGGCAGCTTGGGCTGTTATTTTTGAACTTTGTCCGACCAAAACCAGTACATCAGCAGCGGATGCGCTATAGGCTCCAACTGACTGATGCCCTTCTTCTTTATAGGGGCCTAACTCGAGCATATCCCCTAGAATAGCCACCCTTCGACCGTCCAATCGCTTTAGTAGTTCAAGCGCTGCGTTGGTCGATGCAGGAGAAGCATTATATGTGTCATCCAATATTGTGACCCCATTTGGCAATTTTATTTGACGCATTCTAAGGTCGATATGAGCGGAAGCGAGACCGGCAATAATCCTTTGCCAGTCAATGCCTTCTACCAGCGCAACCATGACTGCACGAAGGATGGTATATACAGAAAATTTACCAAGCAAAGGTGATTGGATGTGATGCTGTCCACCCTGGAAATTTAATGTGCAAGAAATTCCATCCAAACCATGGGATTCAATCTCACTGGCTGTGAGGTCTGCTTTTTTATCGATCCCATAGGAAAAGGCTTGGGCCTTTGTCTTATCGAACATCCATCTCACCCAGGGGTCATCCATATTCAATACGGCAATGCCTCCTGGACCAGGGGGAAGAGATTGAACCAGTTCAGCTTTGCCTTGAGCGATCATTTCTTTTGAACCTGCCCGCTCTGCATGTACTGTTCCAATATTGGTGATTACACCGACATGTGGCAGTGCAATGTCACACAAGTTTTGGATTTCACCGGGAACATAGAACCCCATTTCAAGCACAGCGTACTCATGCTCAGGTTTGAGTTTAAGGAGTGTCAGGGGTAACCCGATCTCATTGTTGAGATTTCCGGGATTCTTTAGTACAGAATATTTCAGGGAGAGCAGTGCTGCGGTCAGCTCTTTGGTCGTGGTTTTGCCAACGCTGCCTGTGATCCCAATCACACGGACAGAATGTTTTTTACGCCAATAGGCTGCCAGGTTCTGTAGTGCTGAAAGAGAATTTTCGACTCGAAGACAGATAGGCGGAGAGAGTGATATTTCATCTGGAATGGTGTGACCCTCACGAAGGTCAATGGTTTGGAAGGCTTCTGGCATATTCTGATCGACGAAAGCCAAAACAGCACCCTGATCAAAGGCTGCCTGTACAAAATCATGACCATTGACATGTTCACCGGGGAGGGCAACAAACAAGCTGCCATCCGTCGCCTGACGCGAATCGATCACCACACTGTTTATGAGAAGGTCAATCGGTGTGATTTGTTGATCTGTCAGGGCTGAAACGGTGTCTTTAAGGGTTAACACAAGTTTCCTTTCACTCATTCATCAAGCTCTTTCGAATATCATCTGGTGGAATCTTCAGTAATACGACCAGTTGTTCGACAACATCATGGAAGACTGGTGCAGCCACTACTGAACCCCATTTAGAGATGGTTGGTTTCTCAAGCCAAACATATACGACGAACTTGGGATCATCTGAAGGTCCCCAACCGACGAAAGACGCATTGGTTAATTCACTCGTATAGCCAAATTCGGTAGGGATATCCCCTGTGCCTGTTTTACCGGCAAGGCTATAACCATCTACCAAGGCATCAGACGCTTCCTCTTCCAAGCCATAGCTGAGCATTTGTGTCAATACCTCTGAGGTTTCTGCAGAGATGGGTGTATTTACAACCTGGGGGTTGACATTGTACTGTTGTCCCTGATCGACAATACTTCTGACAACATGCGGCAGCATCATTTTTCCCTCATTTGCAACAGCAGAGACCGCTGCTACCATTTGAATTGGTGTGACAGCGATGCCTTGCCCAAATGAGTTGGTAGCCAGATCCAAAACCACCCACTGGTTGTTATCAGGCAACCGGAGGGGATAGTTAGCTTCTCTAGCCAAATCTATACCAGTGCTTCTGCCAAACCCAAAGGCTTGTACGTAATCATAGAACAAGTCCTCTTCAAGAAGATCAATGGCAATATGAGCCAGACAAACATTCAATGAATATTGCATACACCCTGTCATCGTTTGTTCACCCCAGGCGCCTCCATCCCAATTATAGATTGGCCAGGTATTTGATACCCAATAAACGCCTGTTGCGTCAACATAAGTTGTTTCCGGGGTGACAACACCACTATCAAGAGCTGCTGCCATGGTGATAATTTTGAATACCGAACCAGGTTCATAGGTTGTACCAACTGCACGGTTGTAGGGGGTGATCCCCGGGAATGTTTCTTTATAATCCCAATAAGCATTGGGGTCAAAGAAAGGTGTACTGGCCATCCCTAGGATTTCTCCAGTCTCAGGATCAGCAACGATAATGGTGCCTCCTTCAGCACCAGACCAGTTAATCGCTTCAGACAGAGTATCTTCCAGCATCTTTTGAATTTCGCGATCGATGGTGAGAACTAAACTCGCGCCCGGGTTAATTTCTGGTATTTCTTCAACAAGGTAAGGATCATTGGGCACATAGATCGTTTCAGGCTTTCCGGTTAGCAGCCGGTTATAGGTCTCTTCCACTCCGTGAACCCCTTGCGCCGTTTCACGGAAAAAATAGTTATAAAATCCTAATACATTGGCTGCCAGGGTACCTTCGGGATATGCTCGCTGCTGCATAGGCGTCCATATTAACCCATCCAGGTTGGGTTTTGTGGATTTAGTTTCCATTCTGCGCAAAGCGTAGGCTTCCTCTAATCTCTCCAACTCACGGATCTTTTCTTCGCTGATATAGCTCGAAATCGTATAATAGCGGTTTTCCATTACACGCTGTTCTGTGTTGGCAATCTCGAATATAACGACATAATCCAGGTCTTCCAGGATACTTGCGGTTGCAAAAGCTATTGATTCGGGATCGTTAACATCTTTCAGGTCAATGCCAAGTTCATACCCGATTTGATTTGTGGCGAGGATATTCCCAGACCGGTCATATATTGTGCCACGAGCTGGAAAGATCGTCTTACTGAACCCTAAATAATCTTCTGATTTGGCGATCAATTCTTTCGCATGGGGTGTATAGTTGATCCTGACCAACTGCACGATAATCGCCAGCCCGAATAGGAGGAAAATTATTGTGATAATGAGATAGCGGATGTAAGGCTGTGATTTCATGGTGAGTGATTACCTTCTGATGATGTTGTATTATCAGAGATGTACCAAAATTGCTTCACAAACCAATCCCACAGCGAAGATTTGTAAGCACTTTTGACTATGGGGGATTCTGCGATGATATTGATCCTGGGAGGGGCAAGTTCCAAATCAGTATCCGGATCGTAGCCAGTGATTTCAAGGTATTTTGCTTCGTTGGGGTTCAATAATTTGAAACCAAGTTCCTTTGCTCTGGAAAGCATGTTTTCTGTGGATCTGTCAGATGCAAGGGCAGTGGTCAGATCTGCGATTTCATTAGTTATCTCATCAATGTCATTCTCAATGAACTGGATCTTCCGACCAGTGGCTGCAGCCTTAGCACTGATACTCAGGTAAACTCCTGTAATCGATGCTACAAGAACCAACCCAAGCAAAAACAAACCAATCCATTGAAGTTGGATTCGCCATGGTGTTTGTTTGTATGCTTGTAGCGGACTTTTCTTCATAATATTGACCTTGTATTATTATGCTTTCCCAAGCTTTTGAGCGATACGTAGTTTTGCACTGCGAGCTCTTGAATTAGCATCAATTTCTTCTTGTGTTGCAGTGACAGGCTTTTTTGTGATCACCTTTAATGACGCCTTATGATCACAAGTACAAATTGGCTGCTCCGGAGGGCAGATGCAATCTTGGCTTTCCATTCTGAAGAACCGCTTGATCATTCGATCTTCCAATGAGTGAAAGCTGATTACTGCGATCCTCCCGCCAGGTGCAATGATTTTCACCAATTTTGGCAGCGCATCAGCAAGCGTCTCGAGTTCTTTGTTTGTGGCGATCCTTATGGCTTGAAATGTCCGGGTGGCAGGATGAATGTGAGAGGGATGTCTCGGAACTGCCTTTTGGATCACATCTGCTAAGGTTCTGGTGTCATTAATTGGCCTGGAAGCTACAATCGCACGAGCGATTTTCCGGGCATAACGTTCTTCACCAAATTTCCAAATGATTTCAGAAAGTGCTGCCTTATTGAGGGTGTTGACGATCTCAGCGGCGTTTGGTCTATTTGCCTGGTTGAAACGCATATCCAGCGGACCCTTCGACATGAACGAGAATCCGCGTTCCGGTTGGTCCAGCTGCATGGATGAGACTCCCAGGTCCAACAGGATTCCATGTACGGGCAACCATCCGAGTTCTTGAAGAATCTCAGGTGCCATGTGGTAGGATGCTTGGTGAAGGGCAATGCGATCTTCGAAAGGGAGAAGACGGCGACGGGCGATCGCAAGCGCTTCTGGATCCAGATCCAGACCAAGAAGCTTGCCTTTGGGTGCTGAGTAGTTTAGGATACCTTCAGCATGCCCGCCAGCGCCTAGTGTTCCGTCAACATAGATCCTGTCAGACTGGAGTGACAATGCATCCAGGACTTCATGGTAAAGTACTGGTTGGTGGGGAACATGGTCGCCGGGGTTATCAGCGATGGTTCCCCCACCATCAATAATGTTTTTCATTGCAGGGTTGTTAAATCCAGGGCACTGAACCGTTGTTCGTTAGCTTCAATATCATTCAGTGAAATTTGCTGTTCCTGCCAATTTTCAGGAGACCATATTTCGAAATATTCACCATTTCCAACCAGGATAGCGACCTCTTTGAGATCTGCTGTCTCTCTTAGAAATGATGGTAAAAGAATACGGCCGACACTATCAAATTTGGTCATCTCAGCATTGGAAAATAGAATGCGGCGGAGGATACGGCTGTTTGGATCCAAATATCCGACGGAGCGAACTTTGTTGGATATCGCTTCAAACAAGCCAGTTGGGAAGGCTTGTAGGTTACCATCGAAACCTTGCGTGATATAGACGAAATCCCCCAAACCCTCTCGAAATTTTGCAGGGATAGTGATACGTCCTTTATCGTCGATAGTATGTTCGTAGCGACCCAGAAACATTTGTTCTATTGCTCCTATATGCAACAGCGCGCCAGAGAAGTCTGGCGCTCCACTTCGACCCACTAATCTCCACTTTTAACCACTAGTGTTTCCAGTATATCGCACCTCTGGGTTAAAATCAAGTGTTAATTTTGGGAATCTTTCAGAAAATATCGATGTATTGATGGGATTCGGGGTTTAATCCTGGACTTGATTGCCTTGAACATTGACCGCCGCTGATTTCCTCTATTGAACGGATAGGATTTACATATATATTATATCATCTCAGTTTTGTCAATTTTTATGTTTGTGTGATTTAAATTTTTCTTTTTCATAAACAGTCCATGAAAATTTAGCCCGGAGCTGTTATTCGAAAAACAATGATGATCATACATAATATGAAGACAAAGGTAGATTACTCAGGAAACATGTGTCAAGGCAAAGTTAAAGAGTCCTACTCACTGGCAAAGTAGAAATGTCCTAATCAGGGTCAAGAACAGGTTTTCCATTGATCCGAGATCCGTAATTTCGCCAAGGATGATCTTGAGCTGGTTTATATGTTAATCTATCAATCTCTTTAGAGGATGCCAACGCATGACGCTTAGGCTGTTTGTAGAAGCGTTTGAATTCAAGAGGTGTTTGCCCTAAGAGGACAAACAGATGACCTTTCTCATCTTCACAAACTGTCACTTTTCGCCCCTTTAGAGCATAGGTTGGGCGCTCTGTTTGAATTTGATAGACAACTCGATCATATTGAAACTCAAGATTTTTTGAAAGGGTTCGAAAAGATCTTTTGGTGAAAATTAGATCAAGATCATTTTCTGGGCGGAGGGGTTCGTGGCTGTCAATCGGGCTTAGCGGTTGAACGGCGAACTTTTGATTATGGATGGGAAGATAATCAGAGAGGAACTGATTAGCATGTTCATAGTCGTTGATCCCGGCTAGGCGCATTTCCTTGACCAGGCGATCTTGCAATGTTTGATTGACCCTTTCTACCCGTCCTTTGGCTTGTGGTGAATAAGCACAAATCAATTCAATTCCCGATTCCGCCATCGCCCGTTCAAACATCGTTTGCCCATCTGTGGTGGTTACATTGGTCTGATTGACCCGAAAAACGCTAAAACGATCGGTGTAGAAGGCTTCTGGGAGGCCATATTGGCGGAAATAACGCTTGCAGAGGCCTGCATAAGCAAAATATGTCTCATGTGGCACAAATTGCGCTGCTAAAATTTCGCTAGTCGCATCATCAATAAAGACCAACAAGCAAGCTTTCTCTGCCCGATCTTCCAACCAGGCATGATAGGAGCCATCTATTTGTACTAATTCTCCTCGCTGTTTACGCCTTTCACGCATTTGATGAACTCCTTCTGCTTCCTTTGTCTTTGCTTCATGTAATCCCTCTTGGATCATCATCTGACGTACGCTCTCTTTGCTGACTTTTATCCCATCTCGCTCCCAAAGCTTCTCACTGGCAAATGTCGGCCCAAAATCATGATAGTCCACTCTTAGTTTATTAAGGATCTTTTTCCTTTTCTCTTGCTTCATTCTGTTATTGCTTGGCTTTCCTCGATGGCCAGATATGATCCCTTCTGGACCTCGCGCTCGATATCGTCGCAACAGCCGCCTAAAATGTCGCACGCTTATGCCTATCCGTCTTGCTCCCTTCTTCTGTGTTATCCATCGTTCTTCGGCCATCTTCATTATTTCACTTCGCTTGATTTCTTCTTCGCTCATGTTTATTGTCCTATTTCCTGGCATGTCCTATTCACCTCCAATAGGACATTTTAACTTTGCTCAAATAGGACCTTACTACTTTGCCCTGACAATTACTCAGGAAACATGTTGACATTCAAGGGTGAGGTGAATATAATTATATTCCTTGCCCCGGCAGCAAGATTATGCTGGGGTTGTATCTTGTAACCCCAACTTTCCCGATCCCTGGCGGTGACACGCA
>JAYELT010000047.1:0-15689 GCA_034717715.1 Chloroflexota bacterium
CATTGAGCTCAGTCGGGAAAGTTTAAGGTTTGTACCAAAGTTCCAGAACTCTGAAGAATCCACAAAGAGCTCACTTGTGGTATAAATTCAGTCAACATCGAGAAATAATGACTAAAGTCTTTGCCTCTTATCTTTATTTTTCCATGATTTTGATCCCACAGGTGCTTTCTTGAAAATCCTTTGTATTGCAGCATCATTTATTCCGTCTAACACTGCCAACAGTATGCAGGTGGTCAAGGTAACACAAGCGTTGTCCTCGTTGGGGCATGATGTTACCTTGCTGGTGCCGGGTCGCCAGGAAACTTCCTGGGATGCGCTTCAAACGCATTATGGTTTACATAACCCTATAAGCATTCATTGGATCCCTGAAAACCTCATCTTCAGACGTTATGATTTTACATTAAAAGCCCTTCACTATGCACGCCAGCATGAAGCAGACTTGGTCTACACCTGGGTGCTGCAAGCCGCGGTGCTGTCCCTTGGGCGAGGCTTGCCCGTGGTTCTTGAGCTACATGATCGGGTAACAGGAAAATTGGGTCCCTGGTTATTTCGTCGGTTTTATTCAGCCCGGAACAAGAAGCGTTTGTTGACGAATACGGAAGCGTTACGGCGAGTACTGATCTCAGATTTCAGCCTGCAGCCTTCTTCCATTGATATTGTGGCTGCGCCAAACGGGGTGGATTTGGAAAGATACCAGGATCTACCATCGCCTGAAAAAGCCCGTCAAGAATTGGGATTACCAGAGGGATTTACAGCTGGTTATTCCGGTCATTTTTATCATGGGCGGGGGATTGATTTGATGATGGAACTTGCCAGGCAGATGCCGGGGGTTCAATTCCTTTTGGTGGGTGGTGAACCTTCTGATGTGACCTTGTGGAAAAAGCGGCTGCAACTGCAAAATATTGAGAATGTAACATTGACAGGCTTTATTGATAATGCACGGTTGCCGCTGTACCAGGCAGCCTCTGAGGTGCTATTGATGCCTTACAGCACATCCATTGCTGGCAGCGGCGGTGGGAATTCTGCTGATGTGGCCAGCCCGATGAAGATGTTTGAGTATTTGGCAGCAGGTAGAGCTATCCTGAGCAGTGACCTTCCGGTTGTCCACGAGGTCCTGGACGAATCAACTGCCGTATTTTGTCCACCAGATGATCCTGAGGCTTGGAAAGAAGCGTTAAATGATCTTCAAGCAGACCCATCCAAACGTGAAAAACTGGGTAGTGCTGCCCGAACTGCGTCAAAGGCTTATACCTGGCATAAGCGTGCGGAACGAGCATTGAGTGATTTTCCATAACACTGAAATTACACAGGTAAAATATAAGTGAAATGAAAAACCGTAAGAAAAGAAACCTGAAGGTATGGATAGGTATTGTCCTTGCGGTGGCAGTTTTGCTGCGGGTGGTATTATTTACCACCTATCCAGTTGTTTCATACAGTGACAGTGCCAGCTATCGCCGATCGGCAGATGCAATACTGGGTGGTTTCAGAGCCTACGATGGAACACGCACACCAGGATACCCAGCTTTTTTGGCAATCCTCGGTCCGGATCGTGCTGTGTATGCTGCCCAACTGATCCTTGGCCTGTTTATTACTATGATCTGGTTTGTGATCGCATGGAAAGCCAGCGGAAAGGCTTTTGTGGGAGGGGTTGCAGCTTTAGCTCACACCCTAAACCCCGGGCAATTCTTCTTTGAAGCAAATCTTTTAACTGAAACACTCTCAACCTTCTGGTTGGCAGCAGCCCTATTGGGTGCATTCTTATGGCTGCATGATGATAAATTTAAGACGTTATGGATGGGTTTGGGTATTGGATTATGTACCGCCATCGCCACGTTGACGCGCCCTTTATTTATATTTATGCCAATCTGGCTGGCAGTGTTTCTGGCAGTTACATATAAAGACAAGAAGCTGAGGGTGAATTGGCGGTCGTTGGTGGGTGTGTTGCTGCCAGCGATCCTGTTGATCGGTGGGTGGATGGGTTGGGTCCAATCCAACTATCATGTGTTCAGCCTGACAACCATGACAGGTTACCATCTAATCCAGCACACAGGTTATTATTTTGAGGATGTCCCCGATGAGTTTAGTGAACTACGGGGTGTTTACCTGGAATTCCGTCAGGAGCGTGTTCAAGAACGCGGCACACAAGGTAATACGATTTGGGACGCCATCCCTGCCATGCAAGCAGCAACAGGGCTAAATTTTTATGAGCTTTCACGAATTTTGCAGAAGATTTCAATTCAACTGATCCTGACCCATCCCTGGGCTTATCTATCGCGTGTGCTGCGAGGATGGTGGTTGTTTTGGCGAGCGCCTGTATATTGGGACATATCCGCTATAGCTCCTTCTTCAATAGCTTCAATGATAAAATCTTTCATATTAGGTGTGCGCGGCTTGATCTTTGGTGTGAATATCATTTTTGTACTTTCATCTATAGGGGCTTGTCTCTCAAAACGCTTACGTCAAATCTGGGCGCTGAAACCTTTTCACTGGCTCCTGGCGGGATCCGTTTGGGCAACATCGATCGTCTCATCCATGCTCGATCATGGGGATAACCCGCGTTTTCTGGTACCAATGCAGACGGCGGTGATGTTTTGGGTTTTGTGGCTTGCTGTCAATACTTGGTACGTTTGGCGGAAGCCTGAGAACAGAATGGAGTAAACATCTGATATGAATAACCGGGTCTTCAATCGGAAGTGCATTGCCCATATTGCTGTCATTGCGGGTATTAGTTTAGCTTTGGGGAGCGCTTTTCAAGGTGTGTTGTCTGTCGGTGAGTTTTTGCCTGGATTTTTGGCAGCTTCCCTGTTGATCTTTATCTGTGGGGTGGTACTCTATTTAGCTTGGCGCATTGCTGGGGGTGGAAAAGCGCTTGCCTGGATGATGATTGCAGCGTTTGTCCTTCGCCTTGCAATTGGAGTGTTTTTCGCCTGGGGATTACCTCGTTTTGGGTATGATGAAGACCCTCAAAACGCTGGATTTGTTTTTGAGGATGCTTATCGCCGAGAAGCAGATGCCTGGTACCTTGCGAAATCTGATGCTCCTCTGACGCGTGCTTTTAGTGATGAATTTCAAACAGATCAATATGGCGGAATGCTCGCCATGAGCGCCCTGGTATACAGGACAATCAGTCCGGATGCTTATCGTCCCGCATTGATTTCTATCATTATGGCTGGGGTGATGACGCTTAGTTTGCCTTTTTTAATGTCCGCATTAAAGCAGAAGTTTGATAAGAGCGTTTCTCTATGGGCTGGCTGGATCTTGGCATTGTATCCTGAAGGCATTTTGTTGGGGGCTGCTCAATTAAGAGAACCTTTCTTTATCCTGCTTTTCACAATCATGTTTTGGGCATCTGTCAATATTCTTGACAGAAAGAAACTCAAGATTTCAATCCTGGCCATTCTAATAAGTACGCTGTGCCTGTTCTTGTTTTCGTTTCGAATTGGTATTCCCATTCTTGGCGTCATGCTGCTGCTTATGTGGGTGGAATTTTCATCACAGATGAAACGTCTTTGGGTAAAGATTGCAGGATGGGTGATGATTTTCCTCGCTTTAGCTGCCATCTTGTGGCTGCTGTGGTATTGGGTGGATGCTGTACTCTGGTGGGATACTCTGGTCACGATCAGAACGTCGAATCGGGTTCAGCTTCATATAGAAGCACTGCCTCAATGGCTGCATTTCCCGTTCATTCTTATCTATGGCATATTTCAACCGGTTTTACCTGCAGCAATTGCAGCACCAGCGCCCTGGATCTGGCGTGCCCTGGGAATCTTTCGAGCCCTGGGCTGGTATGCCCTGTTACCTCTGTTGGCGTATGCGTTGATCAGCATTTGGCGCTTGAAAGCATCAAAAAAAAGGCAATTATTGATCATTATTGCATTGCTTGTATGGTTGTGGGTCATTATCGCATCTGCACGTGCGGGTGGCGATCAATGGGATAATCCTCGTTATCGGACGATTTTTCTGCCCTGGATAGGAGTTGTGGCAGGATGGGCAATCACCTTTGCCCGAAAGACGAAAGATCGTTGGTTGATGCGCAGTTTGGTTGTGGAGGGGATATTCCTGGCATTTTTTACAAATTGGTACATCAGCCGTTATAATCCAACTATTCCTCGCCTAGAATTTTACGCGAGCGTGATATTGATTATCATATTGAGCCTTGTGGTAATTATCATAGGGTTGTTGCGAGATCGCCACTGGCCTAAAAAAGGTTTTCAAGATAGACCTGGCGATTGACTATATGTTTTAACTGAAGGGAAGTGATTCCTGTTGGCAACAACAGCGGGGGAATTTGTTCTAGTTTCGATAGTTAAAAGAGGATGAGTGCAGGCAATAAATTCTGTCTCCTTGACCATTCAGCCGCTGAGATTATAATTCAATTATTGAATTTATGATAAATATAAACTTTAAAGATGATAAATTCTGTGATTTAGCCTTGTTGCAGAAGGTTCAGGCTGATCCAGATGTTTCCCAGGCCAAATTAGCTGAGGACCTGGGTGTTGCTGTTGGTACTGTCAACTGGCACCTGCAGCGTCTGGTCAAAAAGGGTTATATTAAGGTAAAGCGCGCCAGGCGACGCAAATTACGTTATATCATTACACCTGAAGGGTTATCCTTACGAGCGAGATTGACACTGGCTTATGTTCAGCATTCCTTCATGCTCTTCCGCGAGGTACGGCATCACGTAAGGCAGCTATTAAGTGACTTAAAAGAAGCTGAAATTCACTCTGTTCGACTTGTCGGTGATGGGGATATCGCTGATGTTTGCAGGCTGACATGCATGGAACAGCATTTTGCCCTGACTGAAAACCTTCTTGCCCCAGCGCTGGTGGTAAATGGCCTGGATGTTAAGCTTGTAATTGACAATAATATTAAAAAATATAATTAAATGAGGTAGGATGGAAAAATTATTTGAATTGGCTGAAAAACGAATTTGTGTGACAGGTGGTGCTGGCTTTCTCGGTACGTACCTAATTAAATATTTGCGACAACGGGGAGCTGAGAAAATATTTGTGCCTAAGATCGAAGACTATGACCTCGTTCAGCAAGATGCGATCCAACAAATGCTGAACGACTCCAATCCAGAAGTGATTATTCATCTTGCAGCCCATGTTGGTGGAATTGGTGCAAACCGGGAACATCCTGCAGAATTCTTTTATGATAACTTGATGATGGGAGTTCAGTTACTGCATCAGGCATATGCGTATGGTGTTGAAAAATTTGTGGCCATTGGGACAGTTTGTGCTTATCCAAAATTCACCCCCGTACCCTTTAGTGAGAATGATCTCTGGATTGGTTATCCTGAAGAGACCAACGCCCCGTATGGTCTTGCAAAGAAGATGCTGCTGGTCCAGTCTCAGGCATATCGTGATCAGTATGGGTATAACAGCATCTTCCTTTTACCGGTCAACCTGTATGGACCAGGGGACAATTTTAACCCACGCAGTTCTCATGTGATTCCCGCCTTGATCCGTAAATGTGTCGAAGCCAAGGAACAGGGCCAAGATCACATTGTTGTTTGGGGAGACGGCTCACCCACTCGAGAGTTCATTTATGTGAAGGATGCTGCCCGCGGGATAGCCCTGGCAGCAGAACATTATAATCAATCCTTACCTGTCAATATTGGCTCGGGTTTCGAGATCAGTATCAAGGACCTGGTGGAGAAAATTGTCCGAATGACTGGTTTCGATGGCAAATTGGTTTGGGATACAAGCAAGCCCAATGGGCAACCACGCCGTGCGCTGGATATCAGTCGTGCCAGAGATATGTTTGGCTTTGAAGCGCATACTGATTTTGAAGAGGGCTTGCAAGAAACAATTGACTGGTATTGCCAGAACAGAAAATAAAAAACAGGAAGCTAATGGAAAACGCCCAGCCAAGGAAGAATCAATCCCCTATCACCTATCTAAAACCCGCCAAAGGGTGGCTGCCGGTTGATTTTAAGGAATTATGGCGATATCGTGAATTGATTTTTTTCCTGACCTGGCGTGATATTAAAGTGCGGTACAAACAAGCGGTCTTAGGGATTGCTTGGGCGATCTTACAGCCTTTACTGACTATGTTAATTTTCACAATCATCTTTGGTGTGCTGCTGAAAACGCCTTCTCAAGGCTTGCCGTATCCATTGTTTACCCTTTCGGCGCTGCTGCCATGGCAGTTGTTCGCCACAGCTTTACAACGCTCCAGCGTTAGCCTGGTTGGAAATGCTAACCTGATCACGAAGATTTATTTCCCTCGTCTTGCAATTCCCCTTTCCACGGTATTTGCGGCACTGTTTGATTTTACAATTTCTATTGTTGTGCTGTTAGGCGTCATGGCATTTTATGGTTACTGGCCAGGATGGAAAATCCTGTGGCTTTTACCGATCGTAATATTCACTTTCCTAACAGCGTTCTCTGTGGGTTTGTGGCTATCTGCCTTGAATGTGCAATATCGAGATGTCCAGCACATGGTTCCATTTTTGATCCAGGTGTGGATGTATGCTTCTCCGATTGTTTATCCAATTGAAACCATCCCTGAAGGTGTGTGGCGGGTGTTGTATGGTCTTAATCCCATGGTGGGTATCATCCAGGGTTTCCGATGGGCGCTTTTGGATGGAAATCCACCTGATGCTACCAGCCTAATCTCAGCGGTAATGGTGCTGATCCTTTTGGTAAGTGGTCTCTATTATTTCCGGCGAATGGAAAAAACTTTCGCCGATATCGTTTAGGAGAATATGTCAGATATAGCTATCAGAGTTGAAAATATCTCCAAGCGTTATCGCATCGGTCTGGCTCAAAGCCGACCAGATACTTTGCGAGATTTTTTGACATTCCAGTTTCGACAAATTGGGCATTTCTTTTCTCGATCTAAGAAGAATCGGTATGAAGGTCCTGGGTATATCTGGGCACTTAAGGATGTTTCCTTTGAGGTTGATCGTGGGCAGGTGATGGGGATTATTGGACGAAACGGTGCGGGAAAAAGTACCTTGTTAAAAATTCTCTCACGTGTAACCGATCCGACAGAGGGTTTTGGCGAGATTCACGGTCGAGTGGGGTCGCTGCTTGAAGTTGGGACAGGGTTCCACCCCGAACTTTCTGGTAGAGAGAATATTTATTTGAATGGTGCCATCCTTGGAATGCGCCGGGAAGAGATCAATCGGAAGTTTGATGAGATCGTCGAATTTTCAGAAGTGGGAAAATTCATTGATACCCCGGTGAAACGCTTTTCCAGCGGTATGTACCTGCGGTTGGCGTTTGCGGTAGCAGCTCATCTTGAACCAGAGATCCTTGTCGTGGATGAAGTGTTAGCAGTGGGTGATGCCGAATTTCAGCGAAAGTGTTTGGGAAAGATGAACGATGTCGCCCAGCAAGGCCGTACGGTATTATTCGTGAGTCATAACATGTCTGCCATCTTACGGTTGACGCAAGAGGCAATTGTGCTTGATGGGGGGAAGATCGTCATGCGTGCACCAACACCAGAAGCTGTGGATTATTACCTCAATATGGGTTTGACGAAGCAGGGAGAACGTTTTTGGCGTTCAGAGGAGTT
Organism: Chloroflexota bacterium; assembly: GCA_034717715.1. Lineage (GTDB taxonomy): Bacteria > Chloroflexota > Anaerolineae > Anaerolineales > Anaerolineaceae > Brevifilum. The sequence goes on from JAYELT010000047.1 coordinate 7,528, forward strand.
TGTACATGAGCATAATCCTTTCCAGCCGGTGGCCCTGCGTGTGCTTAACACCCAGGGAGAGGTGGTTGATACGGTTAATGCAGCTGATGGGTTTGATATCACGCTTGAATATCAATTGCCCAGTGCGGTTAATAATTTACGGGTGGGATTGTATATGATGACCACAAGGGGAGAGTTTGTCTTTACCTCGTTTGATACTGACGACCCAGAAATGTTTCAAAAATATTCCGCGCGACCAGCCGGGCGCTACATCAGCAGGTGCCATATCCCTCCAAATTTAATGAATGAAGGGCGGTTTGTACTGGGCGTGAATGCGAGTTCTTATCGCATCCAACGCTTCTTCCAGGATGACAAAGCGCTGACCTTTACAGTGAATGCTGCTGGCGCACCTGGCTCACACTGGCCTGAGAAACGCCTGGGTCCCGTCCGCCCGCAATTAGATTGGAAAATCGAGAAGGTAGAAGAATAATCCTATGAACCGACGACAAATCAAGAAAATTTTAGGTGAACTGCCTTATACAGCTGAACTTTACTGGCATCTGGTGCAAAGGTATAAACCCTGGCAGGCGCATTTCAATCTGGATTTCTTAAAATCTACGCTGCCAGTGGCTGTTCGTCAGGCTGAACCATTTGCAGATGCTGCTGTTACGGGTAAAAAAGTCTTCCTTTTTACTTCCCTGCATTATTGGATTGAATTCACCACAATGTTGGCAGTTGTACTGGCTGGGCAAGGTCACGATGTAACGTTTTCTTTTCTGCCTTATGCAAGTTGGGTTGAACCAATTCAAAGGTTTGACCTGCGTAAGCAAAATTCGTATGCCCGGCAGGTGCTGAGTGCTGCGAATTCAATAATGAAGGTGCAGTCTCTGTTGGATGTGAAGCCATTTTCAAAAAACCTTTCACCAGAACTGATGGAAGCAGTTGAGCAAGTCAGCTTATATGATGCACAATATACCTTGCAGGTAGAAGACATATCAAAAGATGAGGATATTTACAAACTCCGTTATCAACGCAACTTGGAAGCCGCTCAAAATGCAAGAGCATGGTTGGTAGCCCATCAACCGGATATTGTCATTCTTCCGAACGGCACCATTCAGGAGATGGGTATCGTTTATCGAGTAGCACAGCATCTTGGTATTCCAATAACAACTTTCGAGTTCAGCGATCAGCGTGAACATATTTGGCTGGCACAAAACGCTGAGATCATGCGGCATGACACAGATGAGCTTTGGAAAGCGAGAGGCGGCGACCCACTCACCGATGCACAAATACAACAGCTGCAAGACCTTTTCACAGCAAGGAAAGGTGCTAAGACATGGAAGAAATTTTCCCGGCTGTGGCAGGGTTCGCCCACAGAGGGCGGCACCGCTGTAAGGAAAAAACTGGCTTTGGATGACCGGCCAGTCATCCTGCTGGCTACTAATGTTTTGGGCGACAGCTTGACCCTGGGCCGGCAGGTCTTCAGCGAGAGCATGGCTGAATGGATAGAGCGGACAGTGATGTATTTTGTTGACCGGAAGGACGTTCAGCTGGTCATCCGGGTGCACCCGGGCGAAACGTTGACACATGGGACCTCAATGGTTGATGTGGTTAATGCAAAATTTGATGAAATTCCCGATCATATTCACCTGGTCAAACCTGAAGAAAAAATTAACACCTATGATCTTCTGGATATCACTGATCTGGGGCTGGTCTATACCACCACGGTCGGCTTAGAAATGGCTATGCGCGGAATACCGGTCGTGGTTTCAGGGAAAACCCACTATAGAAACCGTGGGTTTACAAAAGACCCTGAGTCCTGGGATGATTATTTTGATGTATTGCAAAGTTTCTTGGCAGATGTAAAAGCTTCCCGGTTGACCCAGGAACAAGTTGAGTTGTCCTGGCGTTATGCTTATTTGTTCTTCTTTGTATTTCCCATGCCCTTTCCCTGGCGATTATCAGATTTACGGGAAGAATTAAAATCACGCCCTATTGCATATGTGTTGAGTCCTGAAGGTGTAAAGCGATACAGTAAGACGATGAAAGCCCTTACCGGAAAACCTTTGGAATGGTAAAAGAGAAAAGTTTTATATGCCTTTAGGTGTATGCTCGAATATCCAATCCTATCAATTATTCTAAGGCTTGTGACTATCGTCAATTGACCGTCATTCCGAATGATTAACGACAATATGAATTCGGGTCAAAAGGAGCCATTCAGTAACGAGTGATGCAGCGTTTTTCAAAGACAGCGGTTTGAGGAATTAATGACCGAAGAGAATATTATAAAGAACGTTAGAGAATTTTATGACAGTGTAGGCTGGAAAATGGATGATGACGCGCTTTACCAAAATGCCCAATACGAAGATTTGAGGCCTGTCTCGCGTGATTACATTTACCGGTGTCATATGCGGGTGAATCGCCACCTGGCATCTGAGGGTCGCTTTCTGCTGGATGCGGGTTCTGGTCCTGTGCAATATCCTGAATACCTGACTTACTCAGAGGATTATCAAGTACGGGTATGCATGGATCTTTCAATTGTAGCGTTGAAGGAGGCTCGGAAGCGTTTGGGTGACCACGGTTTTTTTGTGGTTGGGGATGTTACCCACTTACCCTTTCAATCAGAGGTTTTCGATGGAATCGTTTCGATGCACGCCATTCATCATGTGCCCAAGGGAGATAAAATTCCTGCTTATGATGAGCTTTACCGCACCCTAAACCCTGGCAAGCAGATGGTCGTCGTCAACGGGTGGACTAATGCACCATTGATGACACGACTTTCTGGTTTCATACATTCTATGAAACGTTTACGCATGTGGTGGATGCAGACTATCAAAAACCAAGAGCTTGAATCAGAAGGTAAATCTGAGCCATCAAAAGAATTAATTAAACAAGAAGTAATTGGTATTGATGAACCCAACGGCACTGTTATTGAAAAGCTTACTGCTGAGCATCTGACGCAAGCGCTGGCTGGCAAAATGGATCACAAGATCCTTGTATGGCGTAGTGTGAGTGTTCCATTTCTAAGGTCTGTGATTTATCAGGATTGGGGCGGACGTTTTTGGTTGAAGGTTTTATACTGGCTGGAGGAGTGTTTCCCATATGTTTTAGGCCGTGTTGGGCAATATCCACTGATCCTGGTCAGAAAACCCGCCGATGACCACCAAACCTTTAGATCTGCACCGATAGTATAATTTATTCAGAATTTCCAGGAGAAATAGTATGGATTGGACTAATAAGAATATTCTGGTAACCGGAGGCACTGGCTCCTTTGGCAAAACATTTGTGGCAGTGATGATGGAAGAATATCACCCCAAACGGCTGATCGTTTACAGCAGGGATGAATTGAAACAGCATGAAATGCGCATAGCAGGATTTGATCATCCAAACTTACGTTACTTCATTGGTGATGTGCGTGATCTGCCAAGACTGAAACGTGCATTCAATGGTGTCGATATTGTGGTGCACGCTGCTGCATTAAAACAGGTGCCAGCCTGTGAGTATAATCCCATGGAAGCGATTAAGACGAATATCCTGGGGAGCAGTAATGTGGTCGATGCTGCTTTGGATGCGGGTGTGGAAAAGGTGCTCGCGCTCAGCACAGATAAAGCAGTCAATCCCATCAATCTCTACGGTGCCACAAAACTTGCCGCAGAGAAACTAATGGTGCAGAGCAATGCCTACGCTGGTGGCATGAAAACCAGGTTTAGCTGTGTTCGGTATGGGAATGTGGTTGGCTCACGGGGCAGTGTGGTGCCTTTATTTATCAAACAGCGTGAGACTGGTGAAGTGACGCTCACTGATGAGCGGATGACCCGTTTCTGGATCTCACTGGATCAGGGTGTACAATTTGTCATTCGCTGTATTGAAGAGATGCAGGGGGGGGAGGTGTTTGTGCCAAAAATCCCCTCAATGAAAATGAAGGACCTTGCCGGGGTGATTGCCCCGAAAGCCAGGATCAGGATAATTGGTATTCGACCAGGTGAAAAGCTCCATGAAGTGTTGATCTCGCAGGATGAGGCACGTACAACTGTTGAACTGGAGGATATGTACGTTGTTCAACCAGCAGCGGCTTTTTGGTTTGGGCATCACTGGTCCGATTTGGGCGAACCTCTGCCAGATGGTTATCACTACGCCAGCGATAACAATACTGTGTGGTTAACACTGGAAGAAACCCACGAAATGGTTGCATCAATGGCATTGGATTCGGAAGAGGATCTGGGGTAAGCATGCGGCTGCTTGTCACGGGTGCTACCGGTCTGCTAGGCCTTAACCTATGCCTGGTAGCCAGCAAGCAAGGCTATACAGTAACAGGTTTGGCGCGTTCTCGCAGGTTGCAAGGTATCCCATTTGATCTTATTTCGATAGATCTGTTGAATATTAGAGATGCATTGAAAGCCATTGAGTCTGTCAGACCTGATGTGATCATTCACTGCGCTGCAATCGCGAATATGGATACAGCACGTACAAAAACAGATATGACCTTTCAGCTAAATGGTGATATCCCGGGTATTTTGGCTGACGCCGCAGATCGTTGGGGAACACGCTTCTTGCACATATCCACCGATGCAGTATTTGATGGTCGAAAAGGGGATTACGTGGAGTCTGATCCAACTAATCCCTTAAGTATCTATGCTTGTTCGAAGTTGGCTGGGGAACGTGCCGTACAGGATGCCAACCCCTATGCTATCATCGCCAGAGTAGTATTTTTTGGTTGGAGTCTATCGGGTTCGCGAAGCTTATCCGAATTCTTTTTCAATCATTTAAGTGCAGGAGAACCGGTTAAAGGATTTACTGATACTTATTTTTCCCCCCTTTATGTAGAGGACCTGGCAAGGGTTCTTTTAAAGATGGTCCCGGTTGATCTGGCAGGTGTATACCACGTGGTCAGCTCGGAAAAATTGAGCAAGTATGAATTTGGTACGCGGATTGCCAAGCGGTTTGGATTCGATCCTGAATTAATTGAACCCATTAAAGGGAGCGATATCGATCGTGGTGCTTCACGTTCGCTGAACCTGCATCTCAGGCCAGACAAGGTGCAGGCAGCGCTCGGATACGCTTTACCCTCTGTGGACAATGGTATTGACGGGCTGTATCAGCGATGGCAGGAAGGGTATCCAAACTATTTACAGAGTCTTGTTGCATAATTGTTCCTATCAGTATTGAATTTGGATCAAGGAGTAAAGATGATCATAAAAATTGGTGAAACTATCATTGGAAAAGATCACCCTACTTATTTCATTGCGGATATTGCTGCCAACCACGATGGCAGTTTGGATCGGGCAAAGATGTTGATCCGATTGGCAAAAGAAGCAGGTGCTGATGCCGCCAAGTTCCAGAATTTTAGGGCACCGAAAATCGTTTCCGATTATGGATTTACCTACATGAACGCTCAGGTATCCCATCAGGCGAAATGGGAGAAATCTGTATCCGAGGTCTATGCTTCCGCTTCTATTCCCTTTGAATGGACGCCTATTCTTAAAGAGACCTGTGATGGGGTTGGGATTGATTATTTTTCTTCTCCCTATGATTTTGAAGCAATTGACATGCTGGAATCCTACGTCCCGGCTTATAAAATTGGTTCGGGAGATATCACCTGGATCGAAGCTTGTGAACGAATTGCTCACAAAGGTAAGCCCGTATTGCTTGCAACCGGCGCATCGGATATCGGAGACGTTCAACGGGCTGTCCATGCGATTTTAGCGATTAACCCGCAGCTTGTCCTGATGCAATGCAATACAAATTACACTGCTGCGGATGGTAATTACGATAATATTCATTTAAATGTCCTCAAGACTTACAAGAACATGTTCCCGGATTTAGTCTTGGGTTTATCAGACCACACGCACGGTCACGCAACCGTGTTGGGCGCAGTGTCTCTGGGTGCCAGGGTGGTTGAGAAACATTTTACGGATGACAACGACAGGATCGGGCCGGATCATCCGTTTGCCATGAACCCCGAATCCTGGGCTGCTATGGTCAAGGCAACCCGACAGCTCGAGCGTGCCCTGGGGTCAGGAAATAAATACGTGGCAGCGAATGAGCAAGAGACAGTTGTTATTCAAAGGCGCTGCCTGCGCGCGGCCAGGACGATCCTGCCAGGAGAAATCATCACCCGTGAGATGATAGATGTGCTCCGGCCTGCGACTGAGGGTGCCATTCTCCCATACGAAGTGCAGGATGTGATCGGTTTGAAAACGCTGGAGCGGATCCCCTCCGGTCAGGAATTGCGATGGACGCAGTTTGGACGTCCTTGAAACACGAGAATCTATAAATATTTTGAAAAAGTGACCTGATGCGTGTTCTTTATTTCACAGAGCGGGATAGCCCGCATGACAAGAGGTTCCTTAATGCCCTTGCAGGGACAGAGCATCAAGTTTTTGTTTTAAGGCAGTTTTTGTGTTCTCCAGATATTCCTATCGGGATCAAAGAAATAGGTTGGCCTTGGGGATTGCCAGAATGGTCTAATTGGCGCAGCTGGCAGGATGGAAAAACCCAATTTCAAACCATACTTGATGATGTGCAGCCTGACGTGGTGCACGCGGGGCCGGTGCAGGGTCCGGCTTTCTTAGCTGCTCTTGCCGAATTTCGTCCCCTGGTGACCATGTCGTGGGGGTCAGACCTGTTATTACATGCGAAGCGCAGTCCCTGGATGCGACTGGCGACACAATACACGCTTGATCATACGGACATATTCTTAGGCGATTGCCAGACTGTGTTAGATGAAGCCGCTCGATATGGGTTTTCACCCTCAAACATGGTGCGTTTCCCATGGGGTGTGGACTTGGATCACTTCTCACCACAAAATGCCCAATTCGCAGGGCTGGAATATCGAAAGTTATTAAACTGGGAAGATAAATTCATCATTTTGTGCAACCGCACCTGGTCACCAGTTTATGGTGTGGATATTTTAGCAGTTGCTTTTGCTACTGCAGTAAAGGAAAGTGGAAAATTACGGCTTTTACTTGTTGGGGATGGTCCCCAATCCGATGTGATACATCAAATCCTTGCACCAGTGAGAGCACATGTTCATTTCTCAGATTGGCTAATGCGCCAGGCTCTTCTGAGTATATATGGTGCTGCAGACCTCTATGTAAGCCCCTCACACTGCGATGGTACTTCGATTTCATTGCTGGAAGCGATGGCTTGTGGACGACCGGTACTGACATCAGATATTCCCGGCAACAAGGAATGGGTCATACCAGGTGAAGTTGGGGATCTTTTTCGGGATGGGGATGTAAACTCGTTGAAGGATAAATTGCTGGAATTAGCAGAAGAACCCGAATTGATGCATATGGGTAAGAGAGCTCGGAGGTTAGCTGAGGAACGCGCAGATTGGCAGAAGAACTTTCGTAAATTGATGGGTGCTTATCAAATAGCATACAAGCAGCGCTCGGATTAATCCAGCAGGTTCTTGTATTGCAAATCCTGGTCTTATTACGGTTTATCGCTTATTCCAGCTTTAATAAAGGTACGGGATCGGAAAGAAATGGAAGCAGGTATATTTCGGTTTTTGATTTCGTATATTGCGTTAGAATTCAGGTTAAATAAAGGATGATCACCAGAACGACCTATTCAATGAAAGTTTTATTTATGAAAAATTATGGTGTTACCAGCGTGCTCTTTCTCAGGAGTGATGGTGCTGATGGATAAGCCCAGAGATTCTGCCGTGGTTGCCATCATCCAGGCACGTATGGGTTCCAGCCGCCTGCCAGGCAAGGTATTAATGCCAATTGGCGGGGAGCCAATGCTCTACCGGGTTGTTGTGCGTGCTCGACACGCAAAAAGTGTTGGTCTGGTTGTTGTGGCAACCACAACTGACCCAAGTGATGATCCTGTGGCGTTGTTTTGCCGCAGGAGGGGATTCCCCTGCTTCAGGGGTGACCCCCTGGATGTCCTGGATCGATATTACCAGGCGGCTATTCAATTCAATGCCGCTACTGTGGTTCGTCTGACAGCGGATTGTCCGCTGATTGACCCTCATGAAATTGATCGCACCGCTAAAGCATTTTTCGAATCAAATGTAGATTTTGCTGCTAATCGACTACCGCCGCCCTGGAAACGCACCACACCCATCGGCATGGATACAGAAGTCGTCACGTTTGACGCTTTGGCACGCGCCTGGCAGGAAGCTGATGAGAAATATGAGCGGGAACACGTGATGCCCTATCTTTATGATGAAG
>JAYELT010000048.1:0-4104 GCA_034717715.1 Chloroflexota bacterium
AGCGGCAAGTTTGCTGAAGAGATCCTGCCTATCCCGGTCCCCCAGCGCAAGGGCGAACCTCGAATCTTCGACACTGATGAACGCCCCCGGCGAAACACCTCACTTGAAGCACTCAGCCGTTTACGCCCGGCATTCAAGCAAGGTGGATCGGTCACTGCTGGCAATAGCTCTGGTTTGAATGACGGCGCAGCTGCTCTGGTTGTAATGAGTGCGTCAAAAGCCAAAGCACTCAGCATCCAACCAATGGCACGCATTATAAGTATGGCTGCAGCTGGTGTGCCTCCCCGAACCATGGGACTTGGACCCATCCCCGCAACTAAAAAAGCCCTGCATAGGGCAGGGCTGAGTATCGGGGATATTCAACTCGCTGAGCTCAATGAAGCCTTCGCTGTGCAGGCTCTTGCTGTAATGGAAGGTCTGGGATTAGCACACGAGATCACGAATGTCAACGGCGGTGCGGTCGCTTTGGGGCACCCCTTAGGGTGCTCTGGGGCACGGATCATGACCACACTTCTGTATGAAATGCGTCACCGAGCTGCTGCAGCCAAAAAACCTTTCTATGGGTTGGCTACGCTCTGCGTGGGGGTCGGTCAGGGCGAAAGCACCATTGTGGAATGGATCGGTTAGGACAACATCCATCCACTATGACTCAACGTCTTCATCCAATACATTGATCATCAGCGTCTGGATTCGCTCCACCATGCTGACCGGGTCTGGGTGCAATCCCTCAATCAACAGTGCATTCTCATAAATTTGCGCAGCAACCAGGTCAAACCGCACGTCATCTTTGGAAAGATCGGCCAATCCCTGGATAATTTTGTGATTGGGATTAAGTTCTAAAACCTTTTTGGGAAGCTCAAACTGCTTATCCATCATCTGGTAAACCCGCTGCACTGATTGATCTGGTGCTCCTTCTGGGTCGACCAATCGCGCCGGTGAATCAGAAAGACGATTGGTTGTACTAACTTCGCTGACCTGATCACCCAGGACTGTTTTGAATCGCTCAACCAGGCTGGTGACGGCGCTTTGATCCATGACTGGCTCTTGATCAGATTCTTCTAATACAGTCTCATCCATAGGCGGTTCAGCTTCGGCAATATTCACCAGTGGGTGGTCTTCAAATTCATTTAATTGCATCAGCATAAAGGGATCAACTGGCTCAGCCAGCACCAAAACTTCAATATCCGCTTTGCGGAATGCATCCATATGCGGGCTGAAACGGACAGCGCTCGGATCTTCTCCCAAAAAATAGTAAATTTGTTTTTGATCGGGCGACGCCTTTTCAAGATAAACATCCAATGAAGTCCAGCCAGTCAAATCCTTATCCGTGTGAAAACGCAGCAGTGGGAATAATTTCTCAGGGTGATCCTGCTCTATCGCCACACCCTCTTTCAGGTGAGCGCCATACATCTCCCATAATTTTTCATAATCCTCGGGGGATTCCTTACCAAGTGCCGATAACATATCCACCGCTTTCCCGAACACCAGTCGTTGGATGAGTACCTTGACTTTGTTGGATTGAACGCTCTCACGGGCGACATTCAAAGGCAGATCTTCCGAGTCGACCACACCTTGAATAAAATTTAGATAAGGGGGCAACAGGTCTGTACAGAATTCCTGGATCAACACCTTGTGGGCATACAACTTCAACCCAGGTTCACGGCGAGGAGAGAAGACCAGATTTCTAGGATCCTGCGGCACATACAGCAGGGCATACATTTGGGCGGGTGCATCCACAACCATGTGAGCATGCGCTAATGGTTCACTGAAATCCAGGGTCAATTGTTTGTAAAATTCCTGGTAGGCGTCTTCTTCTATCTCACGGGGTGTCTGTCGCCAGAGCGCTGTCTGGTGGTTGACTGGCTCCTCCGTATCATCAATAAAAATTGGATACTGAATGAAATCGGAGTGTCGCTTAATGACCTGCCGCAAGCGGGATTCATCCAAAAATTCACTGGCATCCTCCTTAAGCTTGACACGCACTTCTGTCCCTCGTTTTGATCGGTCAGCCTTCTCCAATGTGTATGTATCCTCACCAGATGCAATCCACGCGAAAGCTTCTGCATCCGGATGATAGGACCGTGAAATCACCTTGATCGACTCAGCCACCATGAATGCAGAATAGAATCCCACGCCAAATTGCCCGATGATGTCCGATATGTTTCGATCCTTGTCCTTGGTCGCTTCGACGAATGCTTTCGCCCCAGAACGAGCGATCGTGCCCAGGTTGTCCATTAATTCCTCATACGTCATCCCGATACCGCTATCTTCGATTATCAGGATTCCTTGTTCTTTATCTGCCCGGATGTGGATTTCCAGGGATATTTCCGGATCTAAAACATCCCGCTCAGTCAACATCACAAACGCCAACCGGGCCAGGGCATCAGAAGCATTTGAAATTAACTCCCTTAGGAAAATTTCTCGTTCTGTGTAAAGTGAATGGATAAGGATATTTAATAACTGCTGCGTCTCGGCTTTGAAGGGAATGGGCCCTTCATTGGATTTCTTTTGATCAACCATATGTGTTTTCTCCCAATTTATTTTCAATAATGACTTATGTTAATATAATCAAACATGATAAGAATTGTATAAGAAGGTCATATCCTCATCTCATCAAAAACAAATAACATCAATGCAGCATGTCCATCTGGGTTGAGACAAGTGACTAACCGATCAGATGCTGATGATAAATTACTTCAACGGCGCACCATCGCCCATTTGGATATCCGTGTCATCCATCGGCCAGGTACAAAACGGTAGAAAAATACAATCAGCTGATTGATGAAACCCGGGACACACACATGCGTCTTGTGTTGTATCGCACGAATTCCGGCAGCCGCAACAGCTTCCGGAGTGCTGGAAGCGTAGTGGAATAGGATGGTGCCATTGAGGTTTGATTTATCCGCAAAAGCTGTGCGAACCGCACCCGGGCAAAGGCAGGAGACACCTACATTGGTTCCCCTGAGTTCTGCTGCAATCCCCCGTGAAAAACTGCGTACCAAAGCTTTTGTGGCAGCATAAACAGAATTATTAGGACCTGGGATAAAGGACCCGATTGATCCTAAATTAAGGATATACCCTTGATTGCGCTGAATCATACCTGGCAGGAACAAGTGCGTTAAATGCAAGCTCGCATTCACATTCAGGTTGATCAACCGATGCACATCTCCCCAATCTGATTTCGCAAATGGTGCATAAACATCGATACCAGCATTGTTAATCAGTAGATCAATCTGGATATCAAGTGCTGTTGTCTGCTGAAACACCATTTCAGGTGCATCGAGCTGTGCCAGATCAGCTACAATAAAATGCGTCGTGATGCCATATTCGTGCGCTAATTGTTCACACATGCTCGCCAGTTTTCCTTCACTGCGAGCGACAAGCACCAGGTTGTATCCAGCAGCCGCAAGCTGCTTTGCAAATTCTTCACCGATTCCGCTGCTCGGTCCTGTGATCAACGCGGTTTGATTGTTCTCTCTCATCTCTTCTTCTTTCAAAATATTCACTAAGTTTTCTTTGTCGTATTTTTCGGGTTTAAAAAAAGCGATTATCCCCGTTTCATCAATAGTGATTACAACGCATTGAATTGTAACGGAAAATGTCCCATTAATGAAGCATTCGGCACATTCCTTGATGAAATGGACGATATGCTATCTCAAAACATCTGCAAAAGGCTTTTTGCTGAATTTCGATGCAACAAAACAACCAGTTTCATCTATAATAAAGAAAAACCTCTAAGAAAAGGATGGCCTGTTCATGAGCATCTTGGAAACAATTTTTGGCCACCCAGCTATTCGACAATTACCGACCGAATCCAAACGCGAAGTTAAGAAGCTGTTGGATGAGCTGATCAAAATCGGTCAACTGGATGATTTTCTTTCACTACAGCCCGGTGGACCGTTCAACATCCGCTGTCACCATAAAGGAGCCAGGAATATTGGCAAACGTATCAATGAAATTGGTGGCTTAGAGTTGATGCAAGCTGCACGCTCGTATGTTAAGCGAAAGCTCAAAGCTGTTATGGCAGAACATCTGGATTACGCCTGGCAGGATATTGGTGATTGGCAAGCCTGAGTCGATTGATAGCCAAGATCCATTCATCAA
>JAYELT010000049.1:0-15363 GCA_034717715.1 Chloroflexota bacterium
TAAATAATTGATGAGAGTCAGCCGCTTGATTTCCATGTATTCTATTGTAGGCAATACAATGCTCTTGCCTTTCATAAGTATAGCAATTCTAGCTAACTTATATACCGACGTTTATACCATATATTTTAATATTAAGTGATTAAGATTATGTAAATTGTGGGTAGTATTTTCCCTCTTGACACAGAACAAAAGTTCGATATAATTAGAACATAAGTTCTGATATTGATATAGAGGAGCATCCAATGGGTATATCTAATCAAATTATTAGTGCTGGTAAAACGTTTCAAGATTGGTTGCCAGGGAGAAAGTTAAGGAAGCCTTACAGCGCGAGGAAGTCGATCAGGATAAAGAGATCCTATGTGCTGATGACTGTTGGTAAATTACTTTCATCCGTACAACCTATTCCACATCATTCACTTCTATTAGGACAATGCAAGGATAGTTTGCCGTTCTTGATGGATCTATCTGATCCAGCTGTGGGATCTATCCTGATTAGCGGAGACCAAGGCTGTGGTAAAACACATCATCTTCAAGTTATGATCGATTCAGCTCTCAGGTCAAACACCCCAGGCGAATTGCAAATCTCCATTCTCACACACAATCCCCATGACTGGGTTTACCTGCAAGAAAACAAGCGGTATAAGCGATATGTACAGGATATTCAAGCCTGGTATGATCACAGAGCTGAAAGGACAATTCAAACGCTGACTGAGCTGGCAGAAGCGCGCAGGGATGGGGAAAAAAGTGCCCCGATGGTGATATTTATCCTCGATGACATTAATTTTATACAGGGTCTCAGTTATGAAGCACAGGTTAATTTGCGCTGGCTGCTGGCTTATGGGTCACAATCAGGTGTTTGGTTGATTGCAACAGTCAAATCGGATTATGCTGATAGTTTTGGCTTTTGGCTTGAACCGTTCCGAACACGCATACTTGGGCGAGTTCGGGCTGTGAACAATGCCCAGATTTTGGCAATGAGAAATGATTATCAGGCGATATTCTTGGAACCTTCCGAATTCCGTGTATGGTCAGGTACGAATTGGATGACTTATCGACTGCCAATCTTAGGTGATTGACAGCAAAGGAGGTATCTGTGGAAATTGGCATGTTATGGTTTGATAATGATTCCCAAAATGATCTATCAAGCAAGGTAAAGAAAGCTGCAGACTATTACCGAAGCAAATATGGGCAAGATCCTAACCTGTGTTACGTCCATCCCACCATGATTCCAGAGGAGAGTGTAAAGGCAGGAAAAATTTCAGTGTGTTCCAATCACACCATCATCCCGAACCATTTTTGGATTGGTGTTAATGTTAAACCATCTGTCACACCATAGCCTGGTTTTATAAGACACCTGCAATATATCAAATTTAGATTTTCAGTGGTTAAGGTGTTGAGTGCTTCAATTCTAGAAATCCTTCTAAAGGCTTTACTAAGATTTGATGATTCTTGGAGGAAATTAACTGTAGCCAAACTTGGGTTTGTGTTCTGACAGGCGGACACCGTAATTTTCTAGAATGCTGATTTCAGGGTCTATGTGTCTTTGAATCCTGACGAATAAAAGGGTAGGTTATTGTTCGAGATGAAAATTAAGTGTTAGCTTACGGAAACCGTAGGTGTTGATGATGTGTGTTTTCCCCAATAACGTCTCCGTGATTATTCCTGGTCGATAGATATGAATATGTCCATGGAAGTGATAGCTGGGCTGAAATGTTTTGATCACCCAATTAAAAGCTTTGATCCCTTGATGTGGACGATCTTCCTGGTCATGAATCTCCCAGGGTGGCGCGTGCGTCACGAAAATATCCAAAAATCGACCATAGCGGATTTTATTCCAAATCAATTTTGGAACTAATTGCAGCACCATTCTCCACATTTGTGCCTGCGTATATTGATAAGCCCCAAGGTTGTAACATTGGCATCCTTCGATCCCAGCCAAGAGAAGGCCGGTTTTTCGATCGCGAATAACTTTTTTGTGCAGATCAATACCACCCCAGGGCGCGGTACGTGAGTCGGTGCAATTAAATTCAATAGGATTTGCATGGTTACCGCGTACGTAATACAGGGGAATATCCAGGGAACTGATAATATATTCAAGGTAATAATAAGAGAGATCCCCACAACTAATGGCGAGATCAACATCCTTAAAACGCATCTTAATACGTGGGCTGTAGATTCGTATACATTCTTTGTCACTGACGGTTAATAAATTCATGTCTGTGTCAAATTGTCCATTATTAGAAATTAACCGTTGAGACCTTTAAGTAATGGATGGAATCAGTTTCCAACAGCAACAGCTAAAGCAATAGCTTTCGTTCTGTCATGGCTGATACTGACTGACCAATTTTCCAAACCTAATTGCATGGCAGTAATTTTTGCGTTGCCGTGCAGCATGACCGTTGGTTGACCAGAGGGGAGGTGCAGAATCTCGATTTCCTGCCAGCTTACAGTCCCGATACCCGTGCCAAGGGCTTTTGAAACCGCTTCCTTAGCTGCAAACAAGCCGCTTAAGACTTCATTGCGGTTATTCGCCTGGTCGATTTCTTTTGGGGTGAAGACGCGTGCAATGAATCGCTTTCGAATTGGTTCCTGAATCTCGGCCAATCTTGAAATTTCAACTGAATCGATTCCACTGCGAAGGTTCATGATATTCTCCTCATGGTCCAGCAATGGCAGTTGCCAACCGGTCGGGATCCAGATATTTTCTACTGGATTGTAAGATATCCTGTGCGGTAATTGCCTGAATTTTTTGGGGATACTCGAGGAAGTAATTCATGCCCAGGTTAAAGTGTTCCATATTCATTAGTGAGATAGCCACGCCGCTGTTTGATTCCAATAATAGGGGCATTCGTCCAAGGAAATAGGACTTCGTATCAGATAATTCTTCTTTAGTAACAGGAGCCGTGGTGAAGTTTTTGATGACTTTAGTCATCAGCGCGATCGTTTGATCAATGTTGCGAGGATTTACCCCCGCGATCATCTCCCATGCCCCAGGTCCCTTACTAACGCTCAGAGATGAATAAGCATAGTAAGCCAGTCCTGCTTCCTCCCTCACATGCTGTCCTAAACGTCCCATCATTCCAAACTCACCCAGGATGTTGTTGCCCAGGCGTAAAGCGAAATAATCAGGTGAAAGGCGTTCAGGGGCCAGGCTGCCCATAACGATATCAGCCTGAGTCTTCCCTGGAATGTTTAGTGTTTTCATTTTGGGGGATTGTAAGGGATGCGCAAGTGGGATTTCTGGGATTTTTTCTTGTACCGGATTTCTCCAATCGCTGAAGGCATCTTCGACAGCGCTAAGCGCTTCTTCGGGTTCAACTGCACCGACGATCACAACAACCATCCCTTTGGGTCCAAAGGTCTGCTGATAGAAGGACATCAAGTCTTCCCGCTGGATGGCCTGGATCGTCTCTGGAAATCCTTCTTCAGGTCGTTCATATGGGTGGCCGGTGTAAACGATCTGGTCAAATAAAAGTGCTGACATCGCTGCTGTATCTTGTGCACGAATGGCCAGGGCAGTCAGCATCTGTGTTTTTTGACGATTGAATTCTTTTTCGGGGAAAATGGGAGCGCATATGCACTCCGAAGCCAAGCCAAGAATCAATCTTAGGTCTTCGCTAAGGCAATGGGCGTTGAAAGATGAAGTCAGTGTGCCGGCAGAAAAACTCAAACGAGCACCAACTGATTCTATCTCGTGATACAAAGCTTGAAAATCATGGTGATTTGTTCCAGTCATCAAGCCATTTGCCGTCAGGTAGCTCAAACCAAGTTTTTCATCTGTATCAAAGATGCTACCGCTGTGTAAATATCCTTTGATGGATACTGTTGGACTGTTGAAGTTAGACCTGGTTAGAAAGGTTATTCCATTTGGAAGTACTTTGCGTGTGATATTTTCAGGGTTTGGTAATGCATTTCTATGTGCTTTGTAGATTGGGTTTTTCATGTTTTAGGATTAATCTTTTTTAGGGGTATAAAATCCAACCACACGATTGTTGGGGGTCAGATAAGATTGGGCAGTCTTCAATACACTCTCAGGTGTGACCTGAGATAGGTGATGGATGTAGTTCTCAAACCAATCATAATGATCAAACATCTCTGAATATCCCAACCAAAACGCCTGGTTTGTAATATTCTCACTGCTGTAAGCAAACAAGGCTTTTGCTTGCTTGATAGCACGATTGATCTCAGATTGTGTAATTGGGGCGTCAAGAACTCTTTTAATTTCCTGGTCTACTGCCTGCAATACTTCATCGGGTGTATGTGCTGGATGTACGGTCAGGAATATGGAATACAGATAGGGATCTTTTGTGGCTTGCAGTCCACCAAAGCAGGATACTGAGATCTCACCTTCCACCAGGGCATGATATAACCGGCTGGTTTTGTTACTAGTGCCGCCTGCACCAAACATATTCAAGCTGCTCGGACCGGTCAAAAGGCTGTCAAGCACAGTCATCGTGAAGAAATCGTGGTTGCTTGCACTGGGGGCGCGATAAGCGATTTGGACATAGCTGGTTTGACCAGGTCCTGAGACGGAGAGATGTTTTTCCTCCTTCAAAGGTGGGTCTTGTGGTAAAGCACCATTTGTTTTCTCCCCTTTAGGAATATCCCCAAAATAAGATTTGATCTTATCCAGCATTGAAGCTGTTTCAAAATCTCCCGCCATGGCCAGCACGGCATTCCCCGGATGGTAATATTGGCGGTAATGCTGGTAAAGGTCATCTCGTGTGATCTTTTTAATATCTTCTTTTAAACCGATGACCTCATAGCGGTAGGGATGTGTTGAGAAAGCCGCTCCCTGGACCGCCTCGGCAAGCAGGAAGGATGGTTGATTCTCATTGCCCTCTCGTTCCGATATCACCACGCTGCGTTCGAGATCAACTTCCTGGGGCACAAATCGGCTGTTCACCATACGATCTGCTTCTGATGATAAGGTGATCTCAAAGACATGGGCTGGAAGCGTCCCATAGTAGGTGGTCCAATCCAGGTGGGTCATGGCGTTCCAAATTCCACCCACCCGTGAAATTTCCCGATCTAAATAACCGGCAGGAAATTTTTCAGTCCCTTTAAACTGCATGTGTTCAACCCAATGGGAAATGCCTGTTTTACCTCGCCGCTCATTGCGAGATCCCACCTTGTACCAGACCCACGAGCTGATGATAGGCGCAGTATGAATTTCTTTTAGATGAACTGTTAATCCATTGGGCAGGGTGATAAACTGTGTTGATCTCGTCATAAATGTGGTTCGAACCTCGTATGTGTGATGAAAAATTCAAAGGAAAGGATAAATTGATCCAATCCAAACTATGGTGTTATTGTACCCAAGAATAGTTATGATGACTCACTCCCCTGGCGCACTCCTGAAGTTGGGTATATATTATTCGATACGACTCAAAATCCATACCATAAATCTGTGATCTGGGCTTGATGTGCAGGTCTATTTGCTACCCTGTCTTTTGTTCGTTATGGTGTCCAGATTGAGTGGTTTCACTGCGATATTGAACCTGGCGAACTGGTTGATTTAGGCATCAATATGTAAATATTCATTTGAGGAAAATCGAATAGATAATCAAAAAACAGAGAAGGCTCACGCCATATCAGTTTGGTATAAATGACACCATGCTGAGTGTTATCAGGGTTATTGGTTGTTGAGTTGGGGTAAGGAAATTTCAGGAAGAACCTGCATGATCCTTTGGCTTTTTTCCCCCTTTATTGAACAAGCTATTCGTATGATTATTTTCTGAAAGATTATACCGGATCAGCAGCATAAAACCCACAGCAATCGTTGCCATTCCAATGGCCATGCCGCGGGCTTGCAATGGCCCGAAAAAAACATTAGGCAGGGGATGACTGCCAAGACCGAAGATATCAGCCATACCGGTGAACACACAAACCACATACCCTGTGCTGACCAAACGTGATCCGATATCTGCCGCAATGGTTTTTTTGCTTTCTGGCCAGAGTGCGTTCAACGTTAAATAACTGCCAACCGTGATCAAGGCCAGGCCAATCAAGAAAACAGAGATTTGAACGAATCCAATAACACGACTTCGATCCAATCCAAACAGGCTGGGACGGGCGCCAAGCAGGAACAATAAATAACCAATAACTGTGAGTCCCAATCCAATCCGGATCCTGGTTTTTGGGTAAGCCAGCCCCATTTCGGATGACTCATCACCTATCGGCAGAGTATTATGAGCTTGATCAGTTTCTTGGGTTTTGAGTTTGTTTTGAAGAGTCATGATGCTGGAAGATTATGCTTTAAGATTCTCAGCCAATTGTCACTGAAGATACGTGCGATGTCTTCTTCATTGTAACCTCTTTTTGTGAGATGGGGGGCGAGCTTAGGCAGATCGGAAATGGTATCAATTTCATAGGGAACAGATTCAACCCCAAATCCACCATCAAAATCAGTTCCAAGGGCTACATGACGTGTATTACCAGCCATCTGGCAGACATAATCAATTTGTGCAATCACATAGTCCAGTGCTATCGCATCTCGACCACCATGGTCGCGCCAATTCCAATCCAGAAAGGAGTTTAAGGGGACTATTCCCATGACGCCGTCCCGCTCGATGAGCTGTGCTATGGTTTCGTCTTTAAGGTGACGGTTGATCGGTATGCCCTTGATCAATGCTTCCGCATTCGCATGAGATGCGATGACCGTTCCATCATAAGTATCTAGCGCTTGGAGAGCGGATTGGTGATCCATATGACTGATATCCAGTATGAGATCAAAGGCTGCCATATGATCCAGCAATGCGAATCCCAATTTCGTGAGAGGTCCCGGCTCACGGGTACCTCCGCAATAACGATTGCCAGCCCAGGCGGGGCCAATCACACGCACGCCCCATTCATACCATTGTTCAACTTCAGCAGGTTCAATGATTCCTTCGGCGCCTTCCATTAGAATAACAATTCCGACTGGTGGTGGCGGTTCTTGGGATGAAGATAGGTGTTCTTGCCATTGGTTGAGGTGTCTTGCCAGATCTGTTTGATTGCGAATCAAGCGGAATTTGTCTGGGTTTTCACCTGTCAAACGATGATATACCTCCAGGTTCTCTTGATAACACGAATGTGCTTCTTCCGGAGTAGTATATAGGCGCACTGGGTATTTGCCTTTATCAAGCCTTTTCGGGGAACAATACAATGTGGCAAAGATAATCGCAATATTCCCCTCCTGGTATTGCGGCCATCCTAATAAGGTATTGCCATTGAAAGCCGGAATAGGAGTGTTTTTTTCAGCTTTACGAATGTCTAATGCGGATTGAGTGTAATCCCGTTTTAGATTAACAATATTCCAGGCCAGGTCTTCGTGTGAATCGATGATAATGAACATATGATTAAATGAGTAGCGCACCGGGTGACCGGTGCGCTTTTATTAGATAATTAGTTAGGCTTTTCCTTTGCCTTCTTCTTTGACTTGCTCTGCCGGTCCCTCTGCTTGCTTTTCTTCTTGGGGTTGTTCGTCAGATTCTTCTACTTCAATTTCATCTGCAGGTATATCTGCCTCGGGTTCGGAGTCTGTTTCAGCTTCATCTGCCGGTGTTTCTGCAACTTCTTCTTCAGCTGCCGGTGCTTCTGCAACATCTTCTTCAGCGTCTACCACTTCTTCTGGGGTTTCGTCAACCTTTGTCTCAGACTTTTCTTCTTCCGAGATCTCTTCAGAAAGACCCTCAGAGAGTTCTTCAACATCAAAATCGTTTGTGAGGGTTTTCCAATCCAGATCAGTATATGCCGGAGAGTCGACCCTGCGCATACTTAAACCGATACGATGGGTATCATGTTCGATTTTAATAATGCGTAATGTGACGACATCACCCTCATTTAATACCTCTTTGGGGTGTTCGATGCGGCGTTCGCTGATCTCTGATATGTGGATCAAGCCTTCCAGTTCGCCTTCGGTATCATCCAGTATCAAACGGGCAAACGCACCGAAATTAGTCAGGCGGGTGATCCGGCCTTCAACCAATTGACCTTCCGTAAGATCTGCAACCTGGTCAGTCCAGGGATCGTCCTTGAGTCGGCGGATCGAAAGGCCGATTCGTTTGCGATCAATATCAATGCTGATCACTTTGACTTTGATTTCTTGACCAACTTCCAATACCTCGCTGGGATGATTGACATGCTCCCAGGATAGCTCAGAAAGGTGAACAAGGCCATCTGCCCCTTTGATATTCACGAAGGCGCCAAAGTCCGCCAGGCTGGTCACACGCCCGATGTGGTCTTCACCTTCCTTCAACTCTTCGATCACGCGTTCCTTGATCGAATCACGGGTCTCACTGCTGGCTGCACGTTCAGAGAGGATGAGCCGGCGTCGGTCTCGATCAACTTCAATCACACAGACTTCAATCTCTTCGTTAACCATCTCACTGTATCGTTCCTCTGGCGAATTGCCAGTGATCGTTAATCGGCGTCCCAAGCCTATTTGAGAGCCTGGCACGAATCCACGAATGGTTCCCAAAGGTACCAACAAACCTCCCTTGTTGTACCCTGCAATTTTTGAATTGAAGGATTCTTCGGAGGCCAGAAATTCTTCTGCTTTCTGCCAGTTCTCTTCTTCAAGGGCGCGTGTGTATGAGAGGATCAGGTTTCCATTAGAGTCTTCGGGTGTGACGACATAAACGGTGATCTCATCCCCAACCTTGAACGATTCAATCATCTCATGATCGATTGAATCAAGTTCCTTGCCTGCCAGAATACCTTCTGATTTGGCACCAACGCTGATGAGGATTTGCCCATTATTAACGCTGGCAATGATGCCCTTACGGATTTCACCGCGCTTTGGAAAGTCAATCGTTAAACCTTCCTCGGCTAGCAGGGCTTCCATTTCGTTGGTTTGTTCTTCCTGATTTACTTCTTCCCCCGTGTTTTTTGTTGAATCTTTTTGGTTCATATAAATTATAGCTCCAGAGTTGAATTTCTCACTGATTATAAGGGTTTATTTCAAACTTGACAACCCTCAAATTTTCATTGTATTTCTATCTATGGAAGATAATCAGCTTTCAGTATTGTACCGGCACAGGGTTGATTGTCAATTTAATCTGTGTACCAAAGGTAAATGAGATCTACAGTGCACTTACTCATTGCCCAGAAAGTACCTTAACTGAGATTGGGGATCAGGTTTGCTGACGATGCCTTTTTCCTGCATCTTGTCTATGATCCGGGCTGCTCGTGTATAACCTATCCGCATCTTTCGCTGCAGCATGGAAATAGAGGCCTGGCTTTCCTCTTTGGCAATTTGAATGGCTTCAGCAAACCGAGGGTCTAAGTCTTCTTCCTCTTCGATTTCCTCCCAAAGAGGGGTTTGTTTCAGGTAAACGTCCTTACTTTTCTGGAAAGCAGCCGGCATATCGGGACGTCCTGGTGCAACTTTGGACACGGTAAAACCACGCCAATAGGAAGCCAGGCGGTTGATCTCAGGATCTGAGACAAATGCACTTTGGATACGGACGGGTGCAGAAGCGTCGGGTGCCTGAAAAAGCATATCCCCGCGTCCGAGTAAGCGTTCGGCACCAGGTTGATCAAGGATCACACGGCTGTCTACTGAGGATGCCACAGCAAATGCAATACGGGCTGGGAAGTTTGCTTTGATCAGCCCGGTCAGGATGTCGGTTGATGGTCTTTGCGTGGCAATAATCAGGTGTATGCCAGTTGCGCGGGCAAGCTGTGCTAATCGGGTAATTGCACGTTCCGTTTCGTCTGGAGCTAAGAGCATTAAATCTGCCAGCTCATCAATGACAATCAGCACGTAGGGGATTTTTTGATTCCCTGTGTTTTCACAATGCACATTATAATCAGCGATATTGCGGGTTCCAGAGTCAGAGAATTTCCGATACCGGCCGTCCATCTCACGCATCATCCAGCGCAATGCACCCACAACATGTTCAGCATCCACAATGACAGGGGATAAGAGGTGGGGGATCCCATTGTAACCGGTTAACTCAACCCTTTTTGGATCAACCAGCACCAGGCGTAGCTCATTCGGGGTCATCCTGAGCAGGAAGCTGGTCAGGATATCATTAATACAGACTGATTTTCCAGCTCCGGTTGTGCCAGCGATCAACAAATGAGGCATTGCTGCTAAATCAGCAACAACCGTGTTCCCTGCCACATCCTTACCCAATACCATTTTGAGGGGCGATGCCATGTTCTTATAAACTGAGCTGCTGATCACCTCGGACAATGAAACCAGCGCAATATGTTGATTGGGAACCTCAATCCCAATATAGCCTTTTCCTGGAACGGGCGCCTGAATTCTGATACGAGCGGCAGCTAATGCCAGGGCAAGGTCATCCGCCAAAGCGACAATTTTCGAGACCCTGACTCGTGTTTTCCCATTGCGTGTTTCAATAAAGGAAGGCTCAACGCCAAATAAGGTGATCGTGGGACCCCGGCGGATATTAACCACTCGGACAGGTGCACCAAAGGATCGCAGAGTTTCCTCGATCACGCGGCCACGCTGCTGATCATTTTCTTCATTATTAGGTGGTTCGATGCCCGGATCGAGAATTTGATCGGGGTCAGGAAGAACCCATGCTCGTTTATCTTGCGTTTCAGAATAAATCAGGTCCTCAGGCGTACCTTCAACCAAAGGGCTGATGACCTCAGCCTTTTGACCTGTGCCTTCTGCTGTATGCTTTGTTTGGGAGGCTTTCGCAGTTGATGGTGTTAAAGCCTCTTTTCTTTTATAGATTTTCTCAATTTGTTTTTGAAAGAATTGGTTGGTTTTTTGGAAAGTATTTTGAGCACCTGCTCCAAACCACTTAAGGATATTTGCCATAGTGAGATCAATTGTGAGAATCAGGCTGATCAGAAGCCAGGCGACTAAAGCAATAATTGCACCCGGTTTCCCTAACGAATGAGTCAACGCAATTTTGAAAGCAGCGCCGACATATCCGCCCCCAATGCCAGACCGTGCCTCATTAAAATCACCATCAATGATCAAGTGAAAAAAGATTGCCAGGTTGATGAAAAGAAGGATGATTCCAATCACCCGTTCTATGGAGAGATGGGGGAAACGATCTACATTTCTTAGGAGCATCCATGTCCCCAATCCAATCAAAGCAATTGGGAGGACATAGACGTTCCAACCTACGATTTTACTCAGGTTGGTTACCCACCAACCGGTTACGCTGCCAGTGGTTTGGGTGAAGAGGCTGATCAGAGTCAGGACGCCGATTAGAATCAGCACGATTCCAAAGATATCAATACGCCGTTGCGGTGAAATTCCTGAAAGGAATTGATTTCGCCCTTTTGTTTTGATGGATTTCTTTCGCCTCTTGCTAGATTGTGTTTTCTTCGTTTTGCGACGTGCCAAGCTGTACTCCTGTTGGGGCAATATCCATAATTATAGGAAGGATTATAGCATAACAAGCCAATCAGCTAATATTCACAAGGTTATTCAATGTGATGTGATCTATTATGATTTGTAAGACTTGGATGCGAATTTATGAATCCTGAAGGAATAGGGGGTATTATTTGATCTTGACTGATGGAAGAATATCATAAGATGGGTATAATAAAACCTATCAAATCGACTCGCTTGCGAGGGATATTAAAGTCTGTTATAATATTCAAGCTACCCAGATAACTGAGAAAACTGCTGATACGTGGCTCCATAGTCTTGCCTCAGCTGCTGTGCGAAAGCATGTTTCCCAAATGTCATTAACAGAACACTAGTCATTTCTTCAAAGAATGAAATTTAATCACCGGGGTAGCTCGCGGGATGGCAATTTTTGGTCATAAAGAAAAATATTTACCGATTATTTACAATCTAATGTTGAAGTTTCCTCTCGGTAATGGCTGAGAGAGAAATTCACGCATATCGTCATTATTTAAGAACTCAGATCAAATTAGAGAAAAGTTGAACAATGGATATAATTGCATTAAATAAGAAATCACTGACTGAATTACGCACAATTGCCAATGAACTTGGCCTTCCCCGACCTACACGTCATAAAAAAGAGAGCTTGATCCTCCAGATTTCCAGAGCAATGGGAGAGGCTGAAGGTTTGGAGATTCGGGGTGGTGTACTGGAAATTATGAACGAAGGGATCGGTTTTCTTCGTCATAATTATCGGATAGGCCCGGAAGATGTTTATGTTTCCCAGGCGCAATTGCGGCGGTATGAACTGCGTTCAGGGGATATGGTCATTGGTCACGTTCGGCCTCCCCGCGAATCAGAACGTCATTATGGCTTGCTAAAAGTCGAATATGTAAATGGTTTAACGCCTGATGAGGCACGTGACCGGCCTCGGTTTGGAAAGCTCACGCCCATCTTCCCGAATAAAAGGTTTAATCTGGAATATGACCCAAAGGTCCTGTCCACACGGATTATTAACCTGATCGCACCAATCGGACGCGGCCAACGAGGGATGATCGTTTCACCGCCGAAAGCTGGTAAGACGACGATCTTGAAAGAAATCGCCAATGCTATTTTTCACAATCATCCTGACGTGCGTCAGATCATGTCCTTAATCGGTGAACGTCCAGAGGAAGTGACAGACATGGACCGATCTGTTGAGGCTGAGGTTGTTGCCTCCACCTTCGATGAACCTGTTACTGCACATGTCCGGATGGCGGAGATTGCTCTGGAACGCTCCAAACGGCTTGTTGAGTCCGGTGATGATGTGGTCATATTAATGGACTCATTGACGAGGTTAGCGCGAGCTTATAACCTGGTCGTAAACCCATCTGGCCGAACGCTTTCCGGTGGCTTAGATCCATCTGCGTTATATCCTCCCAAGAATTTCTTTGGAGCTGCACGCAATCTCGAAGAAGGAGGATCCCTCACGATCATCGCTACTGCCCTCGTGGACACTGGTTCCAGATTGGACGATGTGGTCTTTGAAGAATTCAAAGGTACAGGTAATATGGAGCTGCACCTATCAAGGCGCTTACAGGAACGCCGAACATTCCCGGCGATCGATATTGAACGATCGTCCACACGGCGCGAAGATCTGCTCCTTGGCCCGGACATCATGAAGCGAGCCTGGTTAATGCGCAGGATGTTCTTACAAATGGTTGCATCGCCCCCTCATGGTGCTGGTATGGACATTTCTGTGGCTATGGAAGCCATTGTTCAGCAGATTGCGCGCACAAAGACGAATCTTGAATTCTTAGAAACACTTAATGGTTGAGATTGAAAATAAACAAAAATGACTGAATTGGATCAGAAAAAACCTGAAAACGAGATAAAGAATAAACCTCTCCAGTGGCAATTTTGGTTGTCCTGGATTGTGACCGCGATCTTAGTTGCGGTGCTTGTTTCAGTGCTGTACTGGCAGCCTATCCTGGCGCGTGAGTTAGCTGAAAGAACCGGTGAAGTTGAGCGGATTTCAACCATATTTATATCCGAGCCGTCTGAAGATGTCATTGCTAACATGCCCTATTTTGAAGCGGATATAGAAACTGAAACCCTGGTTCGAAATCCTGAGACAAATACCATAGCCCCCACACGACCTCGTAGTAAGCCTGTGAAATACGAGGTTGAAACGGGTGATGCTGTTTTCAGCATTGCAAAAAAATACAACATCACACCAGAAACGCTGCTGTGGTCGAATTATGATGTGCTCAAAGATGACCCCCATTCCCTTTCTCCCGGACAGGTCCTCCAAATCCCACCGACGAATGGCATTCTATATGAATGGCAGGAAGGCGACACGTTGGAAGCGGTTGCCAGAGATTTCCAGGCTTCTGTGGATGATATCCTGAGTTGGTCTGGTAATAATTTGGATATGACTGAGCCGAACATTGAAACTGATGATGTGGTGATGATCCCTGGCGGTGAGCGAGAATTCCAGCAATGGGTGGTGCCGACCTATGCTGTCGGTAAATCTGGTACGAATGCGAACCTTCCCGGCGGGTGTGAGGTTACTGGCGGTGGTTTATATGGCGGCGGTTTCTTCATCTGGCCTGCTGATAATCATTACCTGTCGGGCAATGATTTTTGGTCAGGGCACCTCGCCATTGATATTGCCTCTGCAATGGGCGCACCGATCTATGCTGCAGATTCAGGTGTTGTGGTTTTTGCGGGTTGGGACAGCAATGGATATGGAAACGTGATCATGATCGATCATCAAAACGGGTATCATACGCTGTATGCCCACCTGAGTACGCTTTACGTCTCCTGTGGGTCGAGTGCCTATCAGGGGCAGGTGATTGGTTATGCTGGCTCAACTGGCAACTCCACTGGCCCTCACCTGCACTTTGAGGTGCGTTATCTGGGTGGTTTTCTCAATCCGTGGACCGTATTACCCTGATGTGATATAATGTTTTCGAATTTTTTGCTCCAGTAGCTCAAATGGATAGAGCAAGGCACTCCTAACGCCTAGGTTGGGGGTTCGAATCCCTCCTGGAGTATAGGAACCGCTCAGGGATGATCCTGAGCGGTTTTTTGTTTCTGAAATAGAAAGATATCAAATAATATTTTTATGATTTGATAAATATTGAAATCGATTACTTTTTTCAAAAAATATACGAGCCACATATTGTATATTAACATAGTTCGAGATTAAAACTATCCACAAACAGAAACCTTCAATGCTGGGGAGTTCTTTTCGTTGTTGAGGTTTAAGAATAGGGGAAATTGGAGGTGTTGGGAATCTCAGGGCTTCCTAAAAAATATTTAGAGATTGAGGTTAAAACCTCACTTTCGTAGTGAAAGAAAAAGGCTGTAGGGATGTGTGCATTATGGATACATAATGTAACCATTTTGCACACGATTATGCTATAATGTTGAGTATGGAAGCACAACAAGAAAGAGCACTGTTCAATATTGTTAAGGACAAGGGAGGTTATTTTTCCCTTTCACAGGCAAGTACTGCTGGCATCAGACGAAACCAAATCTATCGAGCAGTAAAGCAAGGTACAATCGAACGCGTTTATCCCGGCGTATATCGACTATCTCTCTTTCCAGTAGGTAAATATGAAGAAGTTTTCGCTGCCCTTGTAAGTATGGGTGAAAACGCTGTCGTAGGTTTTGAAACAGCGCTGTATGTTTACGGTTTGTCGGATATCATTCCGTCCAATATACATCTGATCGTTCCTCGCTCAAGTTCTCGTCGGCGAAGTCATGTCAAAATGCACACAAATAAACTTGATGAGCAGGAAATTACTAGTTTTGAAGGTTTTAGAATCACCACCGTCGAACGTACACTTGTAGATGTGCTTGCTTCTCATGCAGACATGGAGCAGGTTCGAATGGCGATTGCACAAGCTATTGCCCAGGGGCTAACTGTTAAGTTTCAAATGAACCTTAATACTTCCTTTTTCCAAATCTAACAGGAAATTCTTTCTGTTCAATCAATAGTAAATCTTCTTCATCGGATTGAATATGAATATTCAATTGTCCTTTGTAGATGT
>JAYELT010000050.1:0-4035 GCA_034717715.1 Chloroflexota bacterium
CAACAACCTGCATTGAGAATTGTTCTAAATATTATGTTTCGAAAATGCCCTGAAACGATGTCGCATCAGGGCTGTGACGTAAACGTGCCTTTAGTATTGACTGGCTGATGGACCAACGTACTGCGCATCCCCAAAACCAAGAATAGCAATAAAAATTGGGCTCAGAAATAACAAGCCAAAGCCAAAATCGGCACCTTTACCGAAGGATTTTGCCAAATCAAACAGGAGAATGATCAAAAAGATCAGGTTAATACCCGGAATGGCTAATAAAATTAACCACCACCATTCCCGTCCAACGATCTCTAACAGAATATACGTATTATAGATCGGGATAAGAACAGCCCAACCCGGTTTGCCTGCCTTGGTGAATATCTTCCAATTGGCGATAAGGATAACAATGCCAACCGCCAACCCAATTCCAACCCCACAAATAGAGGCGACAAAAGAAAAGAAGTTCTCATCTTGCTGAAAATATGGTGAGAAATGAACGAGGTACTGCAACATCACTGATCTCCTTTCGATAATTTGTAGATTGAACCTTCTCTAGAGTCATTATAATCCCATTGCTAAAAATACAATCATAGAAGTTTAAGTTCCTGTTGTGAGTAAAATATCAAGAACCAGATTTGAACTATTCAATTCTCAGAAACGGATTTCTCTTCTTTCTTTTTTCTCGACCAAACGGCAACAACCGTCCCAAAGGTCAATACGTCTGTCCCAATCCAGGGCCACTTCACCAGATGTGTGATAACTATCCGTAAAGTGACAGCTCTTTCCTATTCTATCTGCCAATCCACCAGGATGCCATAAAGATCCAAAGCCCAGGTACTTTTCACAGCAGGTTTGGTGACAGCCATACCCATCAGGAATAACAATAAAATAAATAATGGGCCAGTGATACCTTCATACCATGCTCGACAAACGGATACTTGCATTTCAAATAAAAGCTCTGAAACAACCAGGGTTTTCCCTGTCGTATCTGAAGCAATCATCTGTAATATTTCCCTTAGAGATACCCAGTAATTAATGCTTTTATTACATCGGACAGGGGAATGTCATTGACTGAAGAGATAGCTGATTTATAAATCTTGCCCTGCGTTCGCTCCGATCTTATTCTTCATATGTTGGGGAAAATCAAAGCATCCGATCAAGGCAGCCTTACCTATGGTATATTTTAAACATTCTATACCATCAACAGGAGTTGATATGTACATTGCCATCGAAGGCGTGATTGGTGTGGGAAAAACAACCCTGGCACGTCTCCTCCAACCATCATTTGACGCTGACCTACTTTTAGAGATTTTTGAAGAGAATCCCTTCTTGAGTAATTTTTACAGCGATCGGAAGCGCTATGCTTTCCAAACCCAGATTTTCTTCCTGCTTAGTCGTTATCATCAACAGCGCAAGGGAATACAGGAAGCGCTTCAAAAAGAATCCTGTATAATTTCTGATTACACATTTAAAAAAGATCGTCTCTTTGCTGAAGTCAATTTAGAAGGTGACGAGCTGGAAATGTATTTCAAAGTCCATGAGGCACTGGCAGAAAAAATCACTTTCCCTGACCTGACCGTCTATCTGCGCGCAGACACAAAGGTACTCATGCAGCGAATTGCCCAACGCGATCGTCCATATGAACGGATGATGGATGTTGACTATATCGATATTCTTAATCAAACATATGAAACTCACTTTGGAAACAACCCGGGGAAAAATATCCTCGTTATTAATTCAAATGATTTGGATTACGTTCGAAGTCCTGAAGACCTGGAATATGTTGACCAACGTATCCGCCAGGCTATGAAATTAACACCGTTCCAGGAAAGTTTGCCGATAGAACTCTAATCCAGGGAGGTCTTATGCGTATTACGCAAGACTTACTGCATAAATTTGCTAATGAAACTGTCAAACAACGCCGACGTGACGAAGCAGACCTTCACGCTGCATACCTGACCGGATCACTATTGAGCGATCAACCTCTCTTAGGCGGTACGACTGATATCGACATGGTTTTAGTCCACAAATACCAAGCTCCTGTCGAGAGAGAAACCAAAGCGCTGACTCAAGAAGTATCTCTGGATATCATTCATAAAAAACTGGAGGATTATGAGCACTACCGCCAGCTCCGCCAGGATCCTTGGATGGGATACCCTCTCACACGTTATCATATTCTGCTTTTTGACACGGATCACTGGCTTGAATTCCTGCAAGCGAGCATCAGCGCTAATTTTCATAAACCAGAAAATGTCCTTGCCCGTGTGAACACCTTATCCAATACTGCACGCGAGACTTGGTTTGAGCTCATGCAATCAAACTTCGAAACGCATCTGTCATGGCTTAATCGATATATGGAGAGCCTCTCATTGGCAGCAAATGCTGTTTGTGGTTTGATTGGCTCCCCCTTAACCCCCCGTCGATTTATGATGACTTTCCGTGAGCGTGTTGAGACGCTGGGGGTTCCCCACCTGCTGGCAGGATTTACAGGATTGCTGGGATTTTCTGAAGAGCTTGAAGACACCCTATCTGAATGGGTGGATGCTTTAGAACTCGATTATGGTAACCTTCAGGATACTTCGAACCTTCCCCCGCATCTTTCAAGTTGTCGCCAGGCCTATTACATAAATGCCCTACGGGCTTTAGTTCAAAGAGGTGATCCAAAGCAAGCGCTTTGGCCTTTATTACGTACCTGGCTCAATATCCAGCTTTTAGCCGGTCAATCATCACAGAACTCTCAAATCTGGGAAAACTGCCTGTCTGAACTTAACCTGACCGATTCACAAACCTCTCATAAGGTAGAGGCTTTAGATGCTTATTTAGATACCATTGAAGTTGTAATTGAATCATGGTCTACTACTCATGGCCTCTAAGATATCCACGGTAAAGGCTAATCAATATTTTTAATAATTAAGATTTTATGTTATCTTTCTCCACAAAACTGTGGATAACTCCCCAAAAACTGTGGATAACTTATACGAAATGTGGATAACTTGCACAAATATTCGAAGAATCCTGAAGATAGATTCTGTAGAAAATTAACCTTCTTATCTCAATTTCATACAATACCGCACCTTTTTTCAGCCTGTCCCCTTCTTATCCACACGCAACTGTGGAGAAAGCGATCGGGAGCTACCCCTTAGATATCTGGGTCTTTAATAAACAAGACCCAGATAAACGACGATTCTCATAAACTGTTCAATTGAAACAAGCCTTCTCCACTTATCCACACCCCCTATTACGACGACTAATTAAAGAATCTATATATAAAATATGTTGAAAATATTAATTAACCAAACCATTCTGTAATCATCCCTTATCTAAATCAGATGCTGAATGAAAGATTTAATCACCAGGAAGTTGTAAAGGATTATAATGCACAGAATGAATATGAAGCGGTCAAGTAAGATATCTTATCAAATTGAGGAAGAACAAACAGTTGATATCCCAGGAATTCGAAAAGTGAACCTTGCTGCTTTCAAAGGACAGGGAGAAGCGAATGTTGTTGACAAGCTGCGGTATTCCTGTCAGATTTTCATTTCGTTGGTGGCTAAGAGGGAAGATAAAGTGATCGGACACATTCTTTTCACGCCTGTGCTGATCATTACACCTGATCAAAGAACCATAAATGGCATGGGGCTTGCTCCGCTGGCAATTTTACCTGAGTTCCATGGTTGCGGGATTGGTTCTGAGCTTTGTCGGGTGGGTATTGAGAAAATTTCAATGCTCGGATATCCATTTGTTGTTGTTTTGGGGCATTCAGGATACTACTCCAGATTTGGATTTGTTCCCGCCAAAAAATACAGTATCACCTGTTCCTTTCAAGAAATTCCGGATGATGCTTTTATGATCCATGTGTTTGATGCAGAAACTATGAAAAATGTGACTGGAACAGCCAATTATCGGCACGAGTTTAACGAAGTCACCTGAAAAAGTTGATTTGAGGAAGGATATAACAATGGAAACAATGAAAGCAATTGAAACACGGCGGAGTATTCGTAAATTCAAACCTACTCCTGTACCGCAGGATATACTTCAGAAGAT
>JAYELT010000051.1:0-3985 GCA_034717715.1 Chloroflexota bacterium
TTCTCTTGCGTTTTGACCGTGCTTTCATCATCGATCAAAGTCTTAGTTGAAGCCGGTTGGGTCGTCAATTCTGTTAGGTATGAAGTAAAAGCCAGCTCCAAGCCCAAACCTGGGTGCCAGTTCGCATGTACTTCAGTGGTTGTGCGATTAAACGCTTCGATGGCATTGAGTAATCCAACCATCGTGAATTGTTGTGAATGCTCCTCGATTTTTTGGGTGACTTCCTCAGAAGTATGTACTTGGTCCACATTGCCCATTTTGAAAAGCAACACGTTTCTTAAATAGGTTACCAGCTGACGAGAAAGCTGTCGGGGATCTGTACCGTTTCCAAGTGTCGCGTTTATCTGGGCTAAACCCTGTGCTGAATCTCGTTTTATCAATGTATTAATGATTTTGATCACGCTTTGACTGGTAGCTGTCCCTAATATTTGTTGAGTCATCTCCAAAGTGATCGGTTCATCAGTTGAAGCAAGCTGATCAAGTAATGAAATGGCGTCTCGGAGACTGCCGGTGGCTTGCCTGGCAATTTCCTTAAACACATCGTCTTCGACATCAATACCTTCATCTTTGCTTTTTACTTTAAGGTGTTGGACGATGACATCAATGGGGATCGGTCGAAATTCATGCCGCTGACAGCGTGATAGCACAGTTGCTGGGATTTTATGAATTTCAGTGGTTGCTAAAATGAAAATGGCATGGGGAGGGGGTTCCTCCAATGTTTTTAACAAGGCGTTGAAAGCTGCTGTAGAGAGCATGTGGACTTCATCAATGATATAAATCTTGAATTTTCCTTGTGAGGGAGAAAAATTGATCTTTTCACGTAAATCACGAACATCATCAACACTTGTATTAGAAGCAGCATCAATCTCGATCAAATCCATGAATCGGTCAGCGTTGAATGCCTGGCAATGATCGCATTCGTTGCATGGGCGGTTCCCCAGGTCTTCATCTAAACAATTTACAGCTTTTGCCAGAAGTCGTGCTGTGGAAGTTTTGCCAGTGCCGCGCGGTCCGGCGAAAAGGTAGGCATGTGCGACACGATCATGCATCACAGCATTCCGCAGCGTTTGGACAACATGGTCCTGTGCAGCAACCTCGTCCCAATTTTGCGGTCGCCATTTACGATAAAGAGCTTTAGCCATAATAGTATTTTTTCAGGGTATTGAATATGATGCGATGATATCTTCATCAGCATTGAGAAGGTTGGCGGTCTCACCAGATTGCCAGATCGGTGTGTCGGCTTGCCAATATAATTCTATCACTGAGTTCATCCCCTTTTTTGATAGAACTTTAATCGCACCATCGGTGTTGAGGATTAAAGCTGGAAAAGTGAAAACGTGATCCTGCTCATCAACAAGCTGCCATCCTGTCAGATCGATGGCGCCCTGGCTCTGATTATGAATTTCGACATATTCCATATCCAAATCGCCGGCACCGACAATAAGATGGATGGTAACAGCGATATCTTCCTCGATAAATTCCAGGGTCGGTTCAGAGGTTGGTTGTGGATCAGAAGAAACGTTATTTGGTTGCTGCGAAACTACATTGGAATTGGCTTCCGGGACTCTTAAACCATCAGATTCTTTTAGTTGGGGATGGTAATGATCCCAGGCCCAAAGGACTGCCAGTGTAATGCTTGCGGAAAGCACAATATTGATCAATAGATAAATGATCAATCTTAATGTTTTATTCATTGAGGTAACCTTCACACATAATAAAATGATAGCACAGCTTCTTTGATTTTGTTAGAAATTTTAGGATTTTAAAGTTTGAGGGAACTCTTTTTGCAAATGAAGAAAGTGATTATCTTGTTAATTAACAAACTGATAACAATTCTTTCTTTTTCCCTTAATAACCTTATGATATTCTATTATTGATTTAGGAAAATTGATTCTCTCCTTTCACGTTTGACCTGAATCTAAACGTTGTGTTTCTAACACAACTGAGATATGAGGTAAAGTTTATAAAACAAAGCAGGCGTTTGGTGAGGCGCCTGTTTTGTGGTTTAAGACGCTGAATAGATTCATGGCGTTTCAAAAACCAGTGATTTGATATGTTCAATGTGGTCTCGCTGATGCCAAAGTGTGCGGCGAAGGATCTTGCGGTATGACCAGAATTCACCGTCACATCCTTTGACATTGACAATACCAACAAAGCGGGGGAAGGACTGATCAATCAATGCGGTAGTTCGTTCTATGCGCTCTTCAAGATCGTTTGGAAGTTGTTGATGAGTCAGGTCGGTAAGATCAAGCCGTGAAAGGTACCATAGTTCCGCATTGGCGATATGTTTCGCGATCCCAAGAATATTCCATCGCTGCCCCGGTCGATCCATTTCAAGGATTTTGTGGTCAAGTGTACTTAACCCGGCGAGTAATTCATCCCGTTGCCAATGGAAAATTTTGAGACCTTGCTCAATCTCTTCTGCTGACAAAGGGCGCCAATCGTCTTTGAACCAGGCATTGATCTCATACCCACAGCCTTCGTTTGCAGGAAGGTAATCCTTTCCTAACTGGAAGGTCTCATAGCATTCAACCACACGGATGTCCAGGTCGGAGAAATCAACCCAGGAATTTGAGGTGTGATCCTTGATCCAGATTTCATATTGGAGTAATGCTTGCGGAAGACGAATCAGGGCTTCCCCTTCATCAGCACCATAAGCGAAACAACCCGGGTAATCCAGTACCCATGCCAGCATTCGACCTTCGATGTTACTCTCAAGACCAATCCGAATTTGCATTAATCCTCTAGAATGACAATTTGGTCTTAATTTTAATCGAAATTTGGGGAATACACGAATGTTATCTGAGCTTGGGCAAGAAAATCCTTAAGCCTGAATGGCATCATCACCACTCATGAGCGGGATTAATAACGCCAATTGAGATGCAAATATACATAAACCAGCCGGGTGATGCCTGGCTGGTAATTTACTGTAACCTGATCTTTTTAAGTGAAGGCTAGTCTGTAAACACAGGCAGGTGTCCTAATGAGATGATATTTGACCATTTTGCGCGTTCACCTTCTGTTAGAATAGCTGCCTCGGCAGTGACCTTTGCGCCAGCTTTGCCAAGGATCAAACGCATGCCCTGTAGGGTCGATCCGGTGCTGATTACATCGTCCAGGATGATGACTTGTTTGCTTTTGACTGAGGCGCGATCTTTTTCATCCAGGAAAAGCGTTTGTGGCATCCCGGTGGTAATCGAGAGTGTTTCTGATTGGATCGCATCTCCCATGTAGGGTTTGAAAGTTTTCCGTAGAATGACATAAGGCTTCCCAGTTGTTACTGAAAGAGCGTGTGCCAACGGGATACTTTTTGCTTCCGCAGTGACCAAAACATCGTAATCGATTGCTTTTAACTTCTCTGATAATGCGACTGCACAAGCTTCTACCAATTCTGTATCCCCCAGGATATTGAGGATTGCAATTCGCAGCCCAGGTTTAACCTCAAATAATTCTAATTCTCTGTGCACACCGGCGATGTCAATACCGTAAGTCTGTCGTTCTTTTGCCATGATTTCTCCCAATGGATTATTGTCAACAGCTCAATTATAGTCCAATTGGAGCGTATGATAAGTTGTCGAGAATGGGGATTTTGGTTTTGTCTTGGGGTGCTAAGAAAATTAATTCAAGATGGATCTGATTAAATTCAGAACGTGCCAGAGACGCCTACTCGGGCACGTTCTATAAAGGAGGAGAAGAAGTGAAATCACTTTTACAATTCAATATTACAGGATTTTGACAATTCTTACTTGACGTTAACTATACGATTACCCTACGATTGCTAAGCAATCAGTTCACTTTTGTAAAGTTGATTAGCGGTGATGGAAGGATTTTTTAAGGTAAGATAAGATTGATCTAGTTTTTTTATATGAAGAGAATGAGATGTAATGAGACTCACGTTTGCGGAATTGTCGGATACACTATTGGGGCCGATCAGCTTTGTTGCAGGTGAACAGGGACTGCGGGGAATTTCCTTCCATCCTTTAGC
>JAYELT010000052.1:0-14883 GCA_034717715.1 Chloroflexota bacterium
CATGGTGCCCCAATTCGTGCGCCAGAACGGTTTCGATTTCATCGGTTGAAAACTCGTCAATCAATGTGTCCCCCAGCACAATACGGCGGGTGTTTCCAATACCCATCAGGGCTGCATTCGCCTGGCGAGTACGTCTGGACATGTCCATCTTGTAGACGCCTTTGACTTTTGCATTTGCATTTTCTGCCAGCCGAAGTAATCTCTCTGCAAGACCGGCATGCTCTTCATCGAGGGGAGTGAATTTGTTAAATAAGGGCATGATCAGGATAGGTGCCAGATTGACCAGCAAGACACTGAAAAGCAGCATCCCACCAGTCAGCCAAAGCCACCAGGAATCGCCTGTCATCCTCAATATCAAATAGACCAATTCGATCAGGAATAATCCCAGCACGCCGCTAAGTGCCAGGCCTTTCACCTGGTCGATGAGCCATTCTTTGATGGATTGTGTGGAAAGCTCATAGCGATGAGGTAAAACAAACTCTGAAAAATAACCCAGGGGTAAGTTAAGTAAAAAGTAAATTCCTCCAAAGATAATTGAGAAGGCAGCGATCAACAGCCAATTGTTTTCAGTGATGCCGCTCAACCAGGTTCGCAATCCTGCTGACCAGCCAGAGAGCAACCACACAAGAGCAAACAGCAGGCTGAAGCACTGATCTGCCAGCCAAATGCGACGTTTAATCCGTGCATACTCTTGAGCTTGTTTTTGTCGTTCCAGATCGAGTGTGGGCATGGGGGGCGTTCCTTTATCAGGTTATTTAATTGAGTTTTTGTTGATTTACCTGTGAAGTTGAACATGAATGGGAAATTTACAGCTGAGATGGCGTTCTCATCTTGGCGCGCTGCCGCTGTTTTTCTTGTTCCAGGGTTGATAGAGTTCATTCTCAAGACCGACCCTGGCAAGCATACGGCCCACTGTTGCCTTCACCAAGTCTTCAATCGTCTCAGGACGGGTGTAATAGGCTGGGGCAAGCGGGTAGATGACTGCACCAGCCTGGGCAGCCTGCGACATCAAACGCAGGTGGCCGACATGCAGGGGGGTTTCACGCACAGCCAGGAGGAGCGGACGACCTTCTTTTAAGCAGACATCCGCAGCACGCTGGACCAGGTTCTCAGCATAACTATTGGCAATACCAGAAAGGGTTTTAATTGAGCAGGGGATAATCAGCATACCTTTTGTATGGAATGACCCAGAGGCGATCGGTGCGCTGAGATCATCCGGTTGATAGGCGTAATCCACACTCTCCAGGAGTGTGTTGAGGTCGGTATCTGTTTCTTCAGCGATCACCTGTGCACCCACAGGGCTGATGACCAGGTGCACTTCAACGTGATGGTCTTTCAGCGTTTTAATTGCTTGCAAGCCGTAGATGACACCGCTTGCACCGGTAATAGCAAGGACGATTCGATCAGGATTTTCCATGGTGAAATTATACTGGTTAATTCAAAACAGTAATTAAGAGGATGGTGAAGTAAGAATTCCGATCGTGGTTTTCTTTTCTAAATAGATGTAAATTATCAATTCAATAGTAATAAACGACCTAATGTAGTGGCAGATCTCCGTGTTTGCCCCAGGTTATAATTAGTTCGCATAGGGTTGCTCTACTATTAGATCGCAAACGGAATAATTGTAATTCTCGACACACCAATTTATTGGATCATTAAGCTGTCAAGAATGAATTTTCCGGTTCTTATGCAAACTTGATGCTTGAAAGGTTAATTGTAAAACCTGGTTTACGAACGGAATAATGCTAAGAAATCATTGTGCAATTTTCCCATTGGGACTGAGTTCAAATATTCCTGCAACAAGGCAAAATATGCCGTTTTGCTGATACGTTTACCTTGATACTGGTCCAATTTCTTGCTATATTGCTTAAAGGTTCTAATCTGCCCTGGTGTAAATTTTACTTTGCGATCGAAGATAATCTGGTCGCGGTTGTTGACAAACAGCATCCAGGTATATTTCTGGTTAAACAGCAGTTTCAGCCTTTTCCGAGATTCGGTACTGAGCGGATCTGTTTTCTCAATTCCTTCATTATCCTCATAAGGGCTCATCCAGGTTTCTTTAAATGCAGGATCTCGAGGGTTATCGAGTACCAGCGGGTATACAGAAAAAATATCACCTGAACGACCTGAATAGTGTCCCACATAAAGGCGCATGGGGGTGGAGGCAGTTACCGGTTTCTGAAATTCAGATATCTCAGCCCGAACGATCACAGCGGCATGTTCTTTGCCTTTTTCTTTGACGATAAATATCATCGCTTTTTGGAGATCTTTTAGCATCCTTTCCGGCAGGTGCGATGGATTCTTCCTGACTTTATTCCAGTCAGGGTACTTACCGCCTGAAGATTGGTCTGATTTTTTAGAAAAAAGGTCACTGATAGGCATATTTTTTCTCCTTTGTAAAATCGAGTGGCTATTTATTCATGGCTTTGAGCATTTAACGTCACCAGGCCGTGATCAGCTTCCACAATCAGCCGCATGCCGGATTTTAATTGGCTGAGATCCACCTGGTCCAAACAGGGGATTTCAGCGATGATGCAACCCACTGCAATAATTGTTTCACAATCTGCATTGACAATGGCAAGTGGAGCATGTCCATTTTTCTTCAGGCGGTAGAGGATATAAGAACCCACGGTGGAGCCTTTGCCGGAAGGGAAAACCAACACCTTCCCTGCGATGGATTGACCCTCCAGATCATGCCCAGCTTCAGTGATGACGCCTGATTCAGGATCGACACCACCATAAAAGGAAATTCCCATCCGGCTGACCAGGGCTTCTCCGCTAATTTGCCCGGGAAAGATCATTCGACCGACGAGTTTCATTCAACAGCCTCCTTGATGACATCATCAAAGGAGCGCAGGCGGGTTTTGAAATGGTTTTTTGCTGTAGCATAGTAGCAGGCTTTTGCGGAATCAGTCAGCAGGGCATGGAAGCGTCCTTTGATCGGTGCGACGACACAGCAGGTATCCGTGGCGAACTTAGCGCCTGCCGCCTCAATGATGGCTGTGTAACCCATGCGGTCAGCCATACCTTTCACCGGACGGGATGTGGTGATCCAAAATTCTTTACTGACATGCTTGCCCTGGAGTAATTTGGCAATGCGTTGAATCTCACGCAAGGAAAGATGAGGACAGCCCAGGCTGACAAAGTCGACCTCTGCGGCGGAAGCATTGGTCAGGCTGGCTTTGGTCAGGTCAATTTCAGATTGATTGATGGTGAGTAAGTTTGCAGGTGGGTGATAAGCACCAGATTCTGGTGTGATACCAGGTATGTGGAAAAGGGCGACACCGCCGAAGGTGGCGATGCTGGCGCAAAAGGATTTCAGGTTTTCCAGGCTGGCAGACTGAATACCCGTGATAAAGGGCACCCGTGGGGCAGGTTTTGCTTGAATATGGTCCCCGATAGCCTTGCCCAACGCCCCAAAATCAGGATTGGATTTCACGTCAGCCTTTACCTCAACATGCAGGGTGGGTTGGCGATAGGCATCCAGGTGATAGCCATAGGCAGGGGTACGCCCGGTCAGGGAAGCAGCCAACGCTGAGGGACCGCCTTCCCGGTTGGTGCGAGCACCCAGGATTGAATTCGCATAGCAAACGGCACTGCTCTCTGCCCAGGCGATATGTTCGCCAAAGCAGGGCAAATTACCAAACAGATAAGGGGTGCAGGAGCATGTGGTAATAACGCCCATCTTCTTAAAAGCGGCCAGGACGCGGCGCTGATTCTCCGCAAAGGTTTCATCA
The DNA here is from genome assembly GCA_034717715.1 of Chloroflexota bacterium. Taxonomy (GTDB): domain Bacteria; phylum Chloroflexota; class Anaerolineae; order Anaerolineales; family Anaerolineaceae; genus Brevifilum. The sequence goes on from JAYELT010000052.1 coordinate 3,738, forward strand.
ATACCCAGGCTCGTGTAGTTTTCTACGTCCATGCCAGCCGGGTTGAGGGTGGTGAAGACCTGTGCTTTACCGCCGCCGGCTGCCATATCAGACAGCCATGCCAGCCCTGCCTCATCCAGGTTGGCATAGCTGACCCCGGAGACCTGGACGGAATTAACCGGGATCATCCTTTCTGCGCCATAAATTCGACCCAGTGTTTCGAGGATCTGCATGGCTTTTTGCACAGCAGGGCCGGCTTTACCAGATAGGAGGGCTTGTTCGTGCAGATTTAGTTTCATCGGGAATGGTGAATAGGGAATAGGATTTGGTTAATCATCAGGATTGATCCATTAGTTTAGACAGGTCTATAACAGGAAAGGGTACCTTTTTGTATTGCTTTCCATGTGATTCTAACGGCGCCGTCAGATCAAAGCCAACTTTACAGGTCTCGTAGGTGCCAGGGGTGGCGCTGGGGTCGAGTGACGAGCCGCGCTCTCGACCCAACATGACCAGGTCACGGTCTGCCTGGAAGCGGGTCGCCATAGCCCATTCTACGGATAATGGATCGTAAATGTCGATATCTTCGTCCACTACAAAAATATGTTTACAGGAGCGGTGACCGCGTGAAGCCGCCCGAATAGCTTTGCGCCCATCATCTTCGTTTTCTTTTCGGATTTGAACGATGGCATGCAGCCAGGAGCTTCCTCCGGGGTTGATGTTGACATCCAGGCAGTTAACGACCTGATTGACCTCCCGGAAGATGGTGGGTTCACGGGGCATGCCCATCAGGAGTTTGTGTTCCAGTCCGCCAGGCAGAAGGGCATGCCAGATTGGATCAATGCGATGTGTGATGCAATTAACTTCTAATATTGGTTCCTGACGGACAACATCCTGAGTTTCCGTCAGATCCACAAAGGGTCCCTCAGCATGTCGGCGGTCACGATAGATGGTGCCTTCGATCACAAATTCAGCTTCAGCTGGGATCAGCAGGTTAGATGTCATCGCCTTAACGACCTGGATAGGTTCCAGCGCATTGGCTATCTCCAGCTCATTGAGACCAATTTCCACTGAGGTCGCAGCTGCGACAAGAATGTTTGGCGCTACACCGATGCAAATGGCAACATCCACAGCAGCCTGATCTTGTAAGAAGGTATCAAAATGACGCGTTTTAACCACACGCACTGCCATTTCCCGTTTAGAGAACTGCATACAGCGGTGGAAATCTAAGTTTTGTCCGAATTTTGGATGCCCCGAGACCATCACACCAGAAGTGATGTACGGTCCGCCATCCCCTTCGCAGTGGAAAAGGATCGGCAGTGCATCCAGGTCTGGATGGTGAATGACCACTTCCTGACAGGGCGCGTTTGAAACCACCTGTGGCGGTGTATGTTTAACGATGGCTTGTGTTAGGGTGGGGATGATATCCTGTTGTTTGATGCCCAGGTAATAGGCAAAGGAGGCTTTGGTGCAAAACAAGTTTCCCATCACCGGGAAATCCGACTCGACGATGGTTTGGAACATCACCGAGTCTGGTTCCAGAGATTTTAAGATCCCAGCTGCCTGGTAGTGCTTGGAAACGGGTTCTTGAATTTGATGAAGTTGTCCTTGTTGTCGGATTTGATTTAAATGATCTCTCAGGGACATGGGGTTTCCTTTGTTGCGGCTATTTTGAATTATAGCAGGAAACAATGATTGGTTTGTCTAAGATCGCGCACTAAGATCGCATCGGTGTCCTCACCGGCGCAAAGGGGAGACCTGCGGTCGATGTGGCACCCATGGTCAGGAGACCAAGGGTGATCGAGAAAATGGGAGACCATGGGTGATTGATCGGGAAGAGACTGAGTGCGGGGGTCTTAAAAGATCAATACTAATAGAAGAATTGGCAGAGCGAGAAAAACCGCGATGGCGATCAGGAGTCCAAAAACAACACCCAGGATGCCAAATACCAGCCCAAAGATCCCTTTTACGAGACCAAATATCAAACCAAATAAACCTTTTATTAATCCTATCATTATCAAACTCCTTTCATTGCAATATACGAACTCATCCACTAAAAGTTGCAGTACAAGATGGGTTTGACTTGCTAGTTTATCATGACTGATACGTCACTTATTTCTGAATGGATTGATAGCATGCAGGGGCACTGGCGGTTAAGGTTAAAAAGAAAGCCACCCGTCAGACGGGCGGCTATCCATTTTTGGCTATGGCACCCTTATCGAAATTTCGTGAGGAGGGGTGCCACAGCCGTTGTTAAGTAACTACTATCAAACATTGTACACCACCTCCTCTCTTCGTGGGATTGCATCAAAACAGAGAAGGGTTCAAGCTTCTGTTGTAGGTACAGTATTACATATTCCATCAGGTTTGTCAACGAGTTTTATGGTGCCCAGAAACAGTTGTGCCCTCTGGTATAATATCCGAAATATTCAAAACGCAATCAAATGAGGTGTCCATGAAATATCGTAAATTCGGGTCTTTGGATTGGGAAGTCTCTGCGTTGGGATTTGGGGCGATGCGCCTGCCAACGCTTGATAATGACAGCAGCAAGATCAATGAACCTTTAGCTACAGAGATGATACGTCATGCCGTTGACGCAGGTGTCAATTACGTTGATACGGCTTACCCGTACCATCAGGAGCAGAGCGAGCCCCTTGTAGGGCGGGTTCTTAAAGATGGGTATCGGGAGAAAGTACGCCTGGCGACTAAAATGCCTTGCTGGAAGGTTAAAGAAGAGGCTGATTTTGATCGCTTGCTTGAAGAACAGATGAGGCGTTTGGGTGTCGACTATATCGATTTTTACCTTTTACATGCTTTGAATGCCAGCACCTGGCAGAAAGTTAAAGACCTTGATGTGTTTACATGGGCTGAAAAACGTATGTCTGAAGGGCTATTTGGCCATCTTTGTTTTTCCTTTCATGATGAGTACCCGATTTTTGAGTCAATCATAAAGGGTTATGATAACTGGACGATGGCACAAATCCAATACAACTATATGGACGTGAATTATCAAGCTGGGCGTAAAGGATTGAAGTTATCAGCAGATCGCGGGCTGGCAGTGGTGGTGATGGAACCATTGCGCGGAGGTCGGATTGCCAAGAATCCACCACCTGAGCCTGTGGCTGAAGTTTGGGCGAAGAGTGAACGGGATTGGACGCCGGCAGCCTGGGCTTTCAACTGGTTGTGGGATCAGCCAGAAGTATCAACCACGATAAGCGGTATGAATACAATGTCCGATGTGGAAGAGAATCTTGCCACGGCATCAAAGGCAGCGGTGGGATCGTTGACCGAAGACGATCAAGAAATTATTAAGGAAGCGCATAAGGTTTACGGTTCTTTAGCACCAATACCCTGCACCCAATGTGAATACTGCTTACCCTGCCCAAACGGCGTTGCCATTCCAAGGATCTTTGATTTCTACAACGATGCTGTGGCATACGATGCCTGGGGACATTCCCGTTGGGCGTACGGCAACCTTCTTAACGCCGATGAAAGAGCGGATAATTGCATCGAGTGCGGTGAATGTGAGGTTGTTTGCCCCCAGAGTATCAAGATCATTGAATGGTTGGCAACGGCGCATGAGAGGTTGGGGGAAGCTGTCAGATAAATCAGATGATATTGCCAGTTTTACCCATCATCCCCGAGGCCTTGCAGGATCTGCGGGAATTTATGCTGCATGCTGTAGGAATATTCATCTAATAAGTATTGAAAACAAAAGTCTTGCTATCCCTGGTGGTTGCTTCTATAATGTAATGCATCATGATTGAGTCAAAGAAACCGGATCCTGCAAAATCCCCCTGGCGATGGGTTGTATTAGGCATCGCGATCATTCTAACCGTGATCTGGCTACTGCTGACCCCTGAGGGACTGCTTGGGAAAGCCGGCGCGGTTGGCTACGCAGTCTGCCACCAAATCAGTTCACGGACCTTTCATTTTGGTGGCTATCCCCTACCGCTTTGTGCGCGTTGTTCCGGCATGTTCCTTGGTGCTTTACTCGGATTAGGTTACCAGATTGTGCAGGGGAGAAAGGGGAAGATGCCCCCAAAACTTGTCCTGATATTCTTTGGACTGCTGGCAGCCGCCTGGGTCTTTGATGGTTCCAATTCATTTTTTATGATGATCCCTGAAATTTCCTCATTATATAAAACGCAAAATTGGACTCGTCTCATCACAGGAACGGGAATGGGATTGGCGGTGTCAGCGCTGCTACTGCCATCGTTTATCCAGACCATGTTCATCCGCTGGGAGGATGAGTCTGCTCTTGGCAACTGGAAACAGGTGTTGGGACTGATAGCAGCGGCTGTTGGGATGGATATCTTGATCTTGCTGGAAATTCCCTGGTTACTCTATCCTCTGTCTCTGCTAAGCACAGCCAGCATATTCGTTTTGTTGATCATGGTATACAGCATGGTCCTGGTGATGGTGTTCAAGAAGGAAAATATTTACGACCGCATCAATCAGCTTTTTATGCCCTTGTTAGGTGGTTATATCTTCGCACTCCTCCAGATTGGTGCAATTGACTTTTTACGTTATTTATGGATGGGCACCTGGGAAGGCTTTAATCTGTTTTAGTTATCAGATATAATGAACTAAGTATATATTGGAGAGAAAGGAAGCAGAATGGATATTTTGGCGGCATTTGGTCTTTCAGCCAGCGCAGGATTGAATGCTTATATTCCACTGTTAGTGGTCTCGCTGTTAGGTAGATTCACAAATTTAATCGTATTTTCAGAACCTTGGCAAGCATTGGAAAGTTGGTGGATCATCGGATTGTTGATCCTGCTGTCTTTGATTGAGTTCTTTGCCGACAAAATTCCAGCTGTCAACCATATCAATGACATCATACAAACCTTTATCCGCCCAACAGCAGGGGCGATCCTCTTTGCAGCCACTGCGACAGTTATCACTGAAATTCATCCTATCATCTCGATTGCAGCAGGCCTGCTGGTAGCAGGAACCGTTCACGTTGTAAAAGCGGCAGCGGTCAGGCCGGCAATTACAGTCACCACAGCAGGGACAGCAAATGTGCCCGTCAGTATCATGGAGGATGTAATTTCAACAGCCCTTTCCTTGTTAGCCGTGTTATTTCCCGTTGTAGTCGGTGTTGTTTTATTGCTCTTGGCGGTGTGGATCATTTGGTGGTTGACAAGGCGCTCGATCAAGGAAAGAAATTGACCTTAAGACCTGTTGTCCTGGTAAATACATGTGCTAAATTAAATATGCAAAATAAAGGAGATTAACATGACACAACAAAATATTAATCCTGGATATGCCCAGCAGACGTCTTCCCTTGCGGTTATCAGCCTGATCGCCGGGATCGCTAGCTTTTCTATTGTGCCTATTTTGGGGGCTCTGGCTGCAATCATCACGGGAAATATGGCAAAAAAGGAAATCCGGCAAGGTGCAGGGCGCTATACTGGTATGGGAATGGCAAAATGGGGAGTGATTTTGGGGTGGATCAACATTGCCGTGGGTTTGATAGGCGTATGTCTTTTCTTACTGGCAGTATTAGGCGTTTTTGCCGGGGTTTCTTTACCCCTTTGCTTTGGCCCGTTTTCTGATTTCTTTAACACAACTAACTTTGGCTATTAGGCTTAATGATTTCTGCTGAGGATTAAAAATTTTGGGCTGAAACGGCTTTCAAGCCAGGCAAATTGAAACCTGTGATGTAAATAGGAAGAAAGAGCCCTTACTATCAGCATAACTTGGCTATTTGCAGATCGGATTAACATGTGTTTATTCTCGAAAGCATTATAGAAATCTGCCGTTTATTGGATTTTCTATATCGACTGATGGATAAACTTAATATTATAGATAACTGAAAATGAGAGACGCGATCGAAGCGTCTCTTTTATGTTCTAAGCGCTTCAGAAAGGTTTTTATTTTTTACCAGGGAGATCAACTCATTAAGTGCCTGGTGGGCTGCTTGACGGATCGTTTCATCAATGGCGAGGGCATCAAATTCATCTTCATCCAGTACAAGATAATGTCGATCTGGATAAACCAGAAGATCCAGCGCTAAATCCACATATGCAAGTTCACCCTGGCTGAATTCGGCGGGTTTTGTAATGTTGCAATACCAACCTTTTAGATGGTCATCTTCCCGGTCATGGATTTCAAAGATGTTATACCAACGGTCTTGATAATAACGTTCAAGAAAACGATCATTTCGTTTGAGCATGATGCCATGGAAGGGAAGATCATCCCGGTTAAAAAAAGCTTCAATTAATAAACTCTTATCGTTCCTATCCAGAATTCGCCCTTCATAGCGCCAGGTTTCTTGATGGTGAATATCTAATTTGATAATGGTGACTGTTTGGTTGGATGCTTTCATGCTGATTCGTCAACATTCTCCAGGCAGAGAATATCCTCGGCATGGTAACCGATGGTGAGTTGATCCCCAATTTTATGCTGTTCTGCAAGGACAACATTGAAGATCGGAATATCACGATTGATTGCCAATGTGATGCGGTAGGTTTCACCTTGAAACACCTGGTCAGCGACTTCCCCTGCGATGTGATTGCTGCAGCTTGATTGATCATAGCATGCCTTGTTGGGTCGAAAAAGGAGCGTCACCTTTTTCCCAACTACCGGTGCATCACGATCACAATCGGCCTGGATGACACCTAATCCGGTTTCGACGGTTAGAGGGGAGCTGCTGATGACCTCTCCATTGATTAGATTACCCAAGCCAAAAAATTTTGCGACCCAAACATTGCGTGGATGATGATGAAACTCATGTGGTTTGCCGCTTTGGAGGATGATCCCATCGTGCAGCAGAAGCAAGCGATCTGCGATGGCATAAGCTTCTTCCTGGTCGTGTGTGACATAAATTGCAGGCACCCTGGTCTTCCCCAGGATACGGCGCAGCTCCCGGCTGAGTTGTTCACGGAGGGTGCGGTCAAGGGCACCCAGAGGTTCATCCAGCATCAGGAGGCGCGGTTCAGGTGCCAGCGCCCGCGCCAGGGCGACACGCTGCTGTTCACCACCCGAGAGATCTGTAACTTTGCGATCGACGAAATCCACCATATTGATTGTCTTTAATGCATCTGCCACCCTTTGCTGAATTTCTGGTTTTGGAACATTTTGCATACGAAGCCCAAAAGCAATATTTTCTGCGACGTTACGATGAGGGAAAAGGGCATAATCCTGGAACATTAATCCAAATCGGCGCATGTGTGCGGGAATGGTAGAGAGGTCTTCACCATTCCAGAATACCTTTCCGGCTTCAGGCTCTTCAAGTCCTGCAATAATGCGGAGTAAGGTGCTTTTTCCACTACCAGAAGAACCTAAAAGGCAAACGGTTTCATCTTGATTGATTGAAAAGGAGACTTTTTTCAGTAAAGGCTGACCCTCGTATGATTTTTCAATATTTTCAACTGTGAGCATTACAACCAATCCCGATTTGATGTACGGATATGTTCGATTACAAAGATACCACCTGCACATACCAGCATCAACAATGTTGACATTGCCAATGCCTGACCATAGTTGAGAGCCCCCGGTTGAGAAATGTATCGGTAGATTGCCACCGGGATCGTGGGGTATGAAGGTTGAGTTAGGAAGGTGCTGGCGCCAAATTCGCCCAGTGAAATTGTCAGCGCAAAGATAATGCTAACGATAATGGCGGGTGATAGGAGCGGTAGGTCGATTTCCATCAAGACACGCAGTGGTGAAGCGCCAAGGGAACGCGCAGCATTACGAAGTGTGTTGGGTATTCCCTGTAAAGCTGGACTCAAAGTACGCACGACGAATGGGAGTGCGATCAGGCTGTGAGCAATTGGGACGATGATCGGGAAGTTAATTTCACTGATCGGTGGGCGGTTGAAAACAATAATGAATCCCAATCCCAGGGTAATTGCGGATGCTCCCAGCGGCAGCATGAGCAAGGGGTCAAGAAATTTATTGATCGGTGTTTGCTGAAGGAGCGCATATGCTACCAGTATGCCCAGGATTAACGCAATCACAATGGTGATCAAGGCAAATGTGAAGGAATTGCCCACAGCAGATATTGGCGGCACATAAAAAAGTGATCCACGCCGGTTGATCCCCAACTCACGATAATACTTGAATGTCAGTCCGCGTTGGACTTCACCACGTTCCCCACGCTCGGGTTCTAACTTGACAATTGATCGTAGAGCCAGTGAAGCCAAAGGCGCGATCAGCAGGGAGAACAGAGTGATGATCAGAAGAACAACGATGAATTTTTCAAATCCTTTTCTTGGTTCTCGAACGCTTACAGCACGCGATCGGGGAGAGATGATGAGTTTCTGTTGACTTGTAAGATGACCGTGGGCAATGGTGATGAGCAGTGTGCAGCCCAATTGGAGAAGGGATAGAACGCCTGCCAGGGGCAGGTTTAGCAGGTGCAAGGCTTGAATATAAATTTCGACCTCAAGTGTGGCAAACTGTGGTCCACCCAGCATGAGAACCACGCCAAAACTGGTGAAGTTGAATAAAAACACCAGCAATGTTCCGGCTAAGATTGAGGGGCGCAACAAAGGCAGGGTGATTTCCCGGAAGGTGCGCCACGGGTTGGCACCCAATACCTGGGCTGCCTGTTGGATGCGGATGTTCTGCTGAGCCCAGGCGTTACTCACCACACGAATGATGATGGTGGTATTGTAAAAAACATGTGCGATAAGGATTGCCCCAAAGGTGTTCAGAAAATGGATAGGGGGAGAATCAAGCTTCAAGAGGGTCATTAATCCCAGGTTGACCCAACCGTGAGGGCCTAACAGAGCGTTGAAGCCAGCAGCGACGACAACTGTAGGCAGGATGAATGGCAGAGTAGTCAGAATTTTGAGTGCTTTCTTCCCTTTAAAAGAAAAACGAGCGAATAACCACGCGCCAGGAAGCCCGATCACCAACGTCAGCAGGGTGGATAAGGCAGCTTGTGCGGTGGTAAACCAGAGGGTTTGCCAGGCTTTGTTTAGATCGAGTGTAGAAAAATTAAACCCCCACTCGGGTGAGATCAGTAGTTTGAACAGGGCTAAAAGGGGCTGGTAGAAGAAATAGCCCAAAAACAAGGCTGGTATCAGCCAAAACAGAATTGCCCGGGCTGTTGGCGATTTAAACCAATGCTGAAATCGCCCATTCGATGAATTCAATCCAATACCAAATCTATCCAGGCTTCAATCCATTTCTCTCTATTCTGATCAATCTGCTGCGGAGAAAGGCTGGCAGGCTCATCCGGAATCTGGACATTTTCCACGAATGCCTGCGGTAGTGCTGCATTTTGATTGACTGGATAAACGAACATTTGCATAGGGATGTCTTCCTGGAATGGAACACCCAGCATAAAGTCGATGAAATCTTCTGCCAGATCCCGGTTCTTGGTACCCAGCAGGATGCCAACAAATTCAATTTGTCGGTAGCATGTATTGGGGCCAATGATCGAAGCCGTTGGGGCTTCTTCAAGTTCGCTCTCTGAAAAGATCACTTCTGCTGCTGGGCTGGAGCTGTAAGATACCACCATCGGTTGAGGCCCCTGACCTGTAGAGCCGCTGAAATTCGTATAGTATGCGGTCTCCCAGTCACTGACCACGACCAGTCCGTTTTCTTTCAATGCCATCCAATAGTTAAGATAGTTCTCCTCTCCAAATTGAGCGATGGTTGCCATTAAAAACGCCAACCCAGGTGAAGATGTAGCTGGATTTTCTGTGACAAACAAACCGGCATATTCGGGATCAATCAGGGCTTCCAGGGTGGTAGGGATATCCAGATCGCTTTCCTCAAAATAGGACCTGTCATAATTGATGCAAACGTCGCCATAATCCACAGGAAGCGCAAAATTATCCGGGTCGATTTGATAGCTATCTGGAATTTCGCTCAGCAATGGCGAGGCATAGGCTTCAAAGATCTTTTCTTCCAGAGCACGGGTGAGAAAGGTATTGTCCACACCATAAAAGATGTCTGCGATGGGATTTTCTTTAGAGAGAATCGCCTGGTTGAGTGCTCTGCCCGTATCGCCGCTGCGTACAAAACTGACTGTTATGTCATGTTCGGATTCAAATTCAGCAATTAGATCTTCGCTGATCGCGAAGGAATCATGGGTCATTACAGTTAAGGTGCGTTCTTCATCTGAGCTTGTACCGGTGATACAGCCTGCTAACAAGGTGGATAATAAGAGTAAGATAACCAGTGAGTAGGAACGCTTCATTATATTAATCATATCGATAACTCCTTTTAGTTTATTCAATCATTTCGTGAATGCAAATTAACAATCCTTGCTGTACGGCGATGGAAGCTGTGGTGCTGTTCATCCGATTGCTTATTCCCCGTGTTCGGTCCGGGAATAGTGTTTCACCCACCAGAGGATATATTAATCCTTTTGTGTGGATCCCATATACTGGGCTGCCTAATGGCAATAAAGACACACGCTGCCCCGGTTCTCCGATGATCGACGTGGATTGACGGATCAGGAACACTTCTTGATGCCCATCGATTAAACGGATATCAACTTTCGCTAGGTCACCTCTGGCGAGCAGGAAAATATTCCCCAGGGTTTGGTCCAATCTATTCCCAAACGCCGCTGTGATCCAAATGGTGTGAAGATTCATTTCGAGAACAGCTTCTAATGCCAGCTCCAGGTCGGTTTCATTCTTGTCCTGTGGAAATTTCCGAATATCCACACCCTGTGCCTCGAATAGGGAAACATCACCCGGGTTGGCTGAATCAAGATCCCCGATGATCAGGTCTGGGCACAGATTATGTCGAGTCATGTGGGATAACCCGCCATCGACTGCAACAAGGAAATCATCATTTCCTAACCGATTTACTAACCTCTCAGCACCAGGAAAGTCACCATTTGTAAATAGGACTGCTTTGTTTTGTTTCACTGACATAAAAACACCCTGCCTTTTTCTGGAGGGTGTTGGTATCTGAGCAATTTCATCCCTCCACCGGCATTATCCGGATCAGGTCTTGCGGGTCAAGGACGAATGTCCTCCTCTCAGCCTGGTAATCCAGGCTCCCCGTTCAACTGTCACTATTTTGTTATTTGTAACTAAAATACTACCACAGCACAGAGATCGCTGTCAAATTTAGTGATGCAATAGCTTTCATGGTTTTCATCACATTAAATGATGTTGGGGTAACGCCCTCTGAGCAGGGCAATCACAGAGGATTGCACCAACAAAACCGTTTCGGTAATGGTAGATCTACCTTA
>JAYELT010000053.1:0-3921 GCA_034717715.1 Chloroflexota bacterium
CTCATATGCAGCTGCTTAAGAACAACGAGTTATATCGGGAAATGATAGCCAATCAGGAATTATTCAGAACCCTTTAAACCACTTGATTTCCCTCTTAAAGCCGCTTTAGAAGGCAAAAATAGGTTACAAAACTGTCTAAAACATGCCTTCGCTAGGGGAATTTGATAAGGCAATCTAAACAACACCGCTAATCTGAGAGTAACTAGTACAATCGGAATACCTGCATTATGGAAAGGACATTGGTTAATCATGCAAATTTGCTTCAATATCTTATGAGAAACTTTGGATGCCTCGATGTGTAAAGACATTCTCTGCTGTATTCTTGATGACAATACTTCGAATGAAGCACTCAAGAAAGAGCTCAATCTTTTAGATCAACCAAACTGGGAAAATTTGCTTGAAATGAGCACGTGGAATGGGATCAAGCCCCTGGTCTATTTAAGATTAAAACCTCTCTTCGTGAAAGCCACAATCCCAGCATCTATCCAAAACGAACTTCGCAATGCTTACCTCCTCTCAGCAAGAAAAAATACACTGATCCTCCATCATGCTGCCAAGATGCTTAAAACACTAAAAGCGCACGGGATTGATTTGATCGGTCTGAAGGGTATCTACCTGGTTGAAAATATCTACGACAATATTGCAGCCCGGCCCTTTGGAGATATTGATATTATGATCAAGAAAGAAGACCTTCAAAACGCCATCACCAGTTTGCAGAAACTGGGATATCGCATGTCGACCTATTTTTCGATTAGTGATGTGAACCTGGATATCAAGCATGTCCCTCCAATGATCAATGCCGAGGGCCTAACCACCGAAATACACTGGACGATTTTAGAAGAAGATGAACCCTTCACTATCGACGCACAGGGATTGTGGGAGCGTGCCAGCCCAGCCAAAATCGCTGGTGTGGATGCTCTGGCGCTTTCACCGGAAGATCTAATCCTCCACCTTTGCATGCATCTCACCTATCAGCACCGTCTAAAGATCGGTTTGCGAGGCCTGTATGACATCGCCGAAGTGCTGCGTCACTTTGAAGGACAGGTGAACTGGACAAAGCTGTCAAAGATCACGCAGGAATGGGGGTCGGGAAAGGTCACCTGGCTGACGCTGACGCTGGCACAGGACCTTTTGGGTGCCCAAATCCCTCCAAAAATATTGGCACATTTGCAGCCTAAGCATATTGATCCATGGGTGCTGAAGGAAGCAAAGGCGCAGCTTCTACACTGGGGGGTTAGAACGGTTGCCATGACGCCTGACCTGGCAGAACTCGCCTCTGAAAAAAAGCTGATCAGGCAGATCAAGTTGATTCTCAGCCGGGTTTTTCTCCCAAAACAAACGTTGGCGCGCCTTTATGGGGTACCACCAAGATCAGTCCGCATCTACGGATGTTACTTTTTGCGATTTTCCGAATTGGTTAGAAGATATGGGGGGGCAGTGAGACGGATTGCAAAAAAGGATCATAGGGTTCTATCAGGTACGGAAAATGAGCAGACGGTTGCCAGACTAAGGCAATGGATGGTCAAACGCTGAGCGTGCCACATACATTTTCATTGCAGTTTTGTCATTGGCGCTGAGCGAATCATATCGAAAAAATGATGTACAATTAGGGGGAAAATGGAACAAATATCCAACATCAACATATATGATCCATCGTCAATTCATTTTCTGGTTGATCAGAAGATTAGTAAGTTGTGTAAACCAAAACAATCGGTATCAAGAAATACAAATGGATTTGAGACTCCCATCCAGGCAGTTTCATATTCACATCCATAGATAAATACTAATTATATAATAATTGGTTGAAATGAACAATTTGGTCGGAGATTAATTCATGGATATTCGGAAAATAATTTCACTCCTCAAGAAATGGTTTTGGTTACCTATTCTTGGTGCTTTGATCGCCGGTAGCTTTGGATACTATCAGAGCAGTCGCGAAACACCCATGTTTCAGGCCAGTACTCGTTTTGTGATTTTGCGGGCTGCCACAACGGGGTATGACTATTATGCCTACATCGATTACCAGCAGCTTATGTCCACCTACACGCAATTGTTATCAACCGACGCATTGTTAGCACAGGTATCTGAAGAAGTAGGCTTTCCAGTCCATGCTGGTCAAGCCAGGGCTGAGCAAATTGCTGAGACACAATTTGTGCGTCTAACCGTGACACACGAGGACCCTGTTAAAGCCGCATCGATTGCCAATGCACTTGTAAACGTGTTGATTGAACAAAACCAGCAGTTACAATCTGTCCGATATGCGACAACAGAGGAAAACCTGCAAGAACGCATCGAACAAGCACAGCAACAAATGGAGCTCATCCAGAACCAGATCAACGATATTTCAACAGCAACAATTCAAAGCAGCCTTGAAGAGGTCATCTCCCAAATTGATGAACTTCAAAATAAAATCAATGACCTAGAGAATAAAATTGCTGAAATCGACCCGCTTTATGCAACTGATGAAGAAAAAGCACTACTTGTTGAATACCAGGATAGCCTGGAGCAGCTGCAACCTATCCTTGCGCTGTATCAGGAAATTTATACCAACCTTGTTGTTCTGGGTCAGCCGGCTGAAAGCCCTATAAACGAGTCTACACAAATGAGTCAATTGCAATTTACACTGGATCTTTACCAGGATATTTATATCAGCAGTTTGGCGAGTCTGGAAAGCCTTCGGTTATCCAGAGCGCAAAGCACACCGAATGTGGTTCTGACGGAACCAGCCACCATTCCAAACAAACCTATTTCACCAAAACCCTTAAGAACAGCTGCACTGGGTAGCGCAGCTGGTTTATTGATCACCGCAATCATCGCCTTTGCAATTGAATACCTTGATGACACCATTAAAACACCTGAAGAAATTGAAAACCTGGTTGGATTACCAGTCATAGGTTTTTTGACGGACTTTAAATCAAATGGGTTCAGTAAAAATAACCTCAATGGATCCCATTCACTGTTTATCTCCACACAACCCCGCTCGCCAGTCTCGGAAGCTGTAAGGTCCCTTAAGACCAATTTGGAATTCTCTGCCGTGGATCAACCACTGTCCACAATTCTCGTCACCAGTGCAAATCCCTCTGAAGGAAAATCAACCATAGCTGTAAATTACGCACTTGCTGTCAGTCAAAGCGGAAAAAAGACTCTGCTATTGGATGCAGATATGCGCCGCCCAAGTATTCATAAATTCTTTGATATTCCCAATCGAATGGGTTTAAGCGAAGTTCTGAGGAGCAATCTCAACTTAGAACAGGTAACCCGAGGGTTTGAATCCTCGTATGATTTCAGCGTGATTACCAGTGGTTATTTACCTCCTGATCCATCAAAATTATTAGCAAGTAAGAAAATGTCCCACACGATTGAGGAATTAAAGACGATTTATGACGTCATCGTCATTGATTGTGCCCCACTTGTGGTTTCAGATCCACATGTGCTCGCTGCAATAGTTGACGGCCTGATCTATATCGTCCAACCCGAAAAAACACGCAGCCAGCATCTTGTTGCCAATATGCAGCAACTGAAACAAATCAACGCTAATGTTTTGGGTGTTGTTTTCAATAAAATACAACGCAGTCATAAATCCTATTATGGCGGATATTACTATTCATACTATCCTCCAAAAGAAAATACAGATTATTACAATTAATAATTCGCCTGAAATAAGCTGAGATAATTATGTTGTGTATCATAAAACAATCAACCGCAAGATAGACAAATGGATTTGAGACTCCAATCCAGGCAGTCTCATATTCACAACCATAGAAATATACTTAGAATAATAATTGTTTGAAATAAACAATTTGATCGGAGATTAATTAATGGATATTCGGAAAGCAATTTCACTCCTCAAGAAATGGTTTTGGTTACCGATCCTAGGTGCTTTGATTGCCGGCAGTCTTGGATATTATCAGAGTAGCCGTG
>JAYELT010000054.1:0-3875 GCA_034717715.1 Chloroflexota bacterium
CCGCAGGCGCGCATCTTTTCCTGGTCAAGGGAGGCAGAGACTATTCCATTCAAGATGAAATCTTATCTTTGTTTTAAACCGAGGACGGGGACAGCGAAAAAACGCATCACTGAAGCAAATAGCATGCAATAACAGCACCTCCAATTGGAGACGCGTCCAATTGGAGGGTTGTGATTGTGGCAGCCCATTCAGAAGTGATTCTGCTAACTCATCAGGGTCTGCACAATTTTATATTTAGTTATGCGGAAATCACAATATCGCCGCGATCAGGGTGAAAACCTCCAACGTTGTGTTAATTTTCACCCAGCTGCTGCGCTGTTATCGATCTTCTTATTTCCTGCTTTGAGGCTCTGACGTTTTCCCAATTCACCAGCCAAAGGCATCAGGACAACCAGCCCTACGATCGAGACCACCATCAGGTATGTGACCACATCAATTCCAAAGTTCTGGCCGGCAACGACCAGGGCGGCGGAGATATTTCGCTGAGCCGCGCCCAGGCCCATCACACTTTTAAATTCGCTGTCTGAACCACCCAGAAGATAACCAATCATCAGTGAAATGACGATGAAGATCACAGCAGCCAGAATCCCGAACGATCCCACCAGGCCGATCATTTCTCTGAAATTCAACACCAAACCTAAAACCGTCAGCATCAGCAGGGCAGTGTTTGAAGCCTGACCTAAAACCGGCTGCAACTTGGCAGCGGTTTCTTCATAACGGGCGTTGATGAAGAGGCCGAGGGCCAGCGGGATAAGCATCAACACGATCAAGGATTGGGCAATATCCCAGGGATTGACTTCAACCCCGCCCAGCAGCAATGGAAGCACAAGGGGAAGGTAGATGATGGTCACCACCATCAACAGCACCATTAACCCAACTGAAAACGCGATATTACCTTTGGACGCTTCCCCCAGCTTGGGCAAGAATGGTGCTCCTGCAGCGGTGGCTAAAAGGATGATGCCAATCCGCAGCGGTTCATCCAATGGAAAGACCAGGGTGATGGCATAAGCCACTAAGGGCACCAGTATGAAGTTGACGATAAGCGCCAGGATCACCAGTTTTATGTTTTTAAGGGATGCGGTGATTTGTTTTACCTTCAGGCTCAGGCCCATGCTTGCCATGCTGCCGATTACAAAGACCAGCATCGATAAGAGTGAAAGGGTTTCCATTATTTCAGTCATTTATTTCTCCTTTTTATTTTTGTGTCCAAAATATGATAAATACAAATTTATTTGTATTTTACGAAACGATAAGATTTGTGTTCGTTGGCATCATCACGCACCTTCTTTGAGGGCGTGGTCAGCTGATCCAAGGATGATATAAATCCGATGGAAGATCTCCCGGGCAAGTATCAGTGCGATCACCAATAGGATGACATCCAGGAATTTGCCCAATTTCACATGCTCACCAAAGATGATGTCGATCAATTCGAGGATTACGAATTTGCTTCCGAACAAGATCACCCAGGTGATAAATATCCGTAAAAACTTGTGGGTTTTGAAAACATTGGATACCTTGTGTTCGAGTTTAAAGATTATTTCAAGCAGGATCTTCAGCAGGATGGCGGTAAAGATCGAGATCGTGAACGAGTCGATGATAACCACCGGGCTGTACTCTATGAACAGGTTGAGAACAATGATGTAGATCAGGATATCCTTCGTCCAGGAGAGGAAGATCAACTGCCGTTGGGTGGGGTGGGTTACTGCTGGGGTTTTCTTATCTGTTGCCATTTCGTTCTCCGTTAAAAACGCAAGTCCCTCTGGTTATTAGAATGGCTGGCAACGCCAAGATAGGGTGTGGTACTGCCAGCCTGCAGGTAATACAGTTACGAGCGGGTATTTGCCTCGATGTCCATGAAGACCTCAAGACCTTCGGCGACTGATAATTCCAATACAGCGATAGTGTAACCAACCAGACCATAGAGGAATACAAGGACGATCGAACCGAACACAGCGCCAAGCAGACTGCCGAGGAAGCCCAGAAAGCCGCCGCCGATATAGGTTCCTGAGATGAAAACACCAATAATACCTACCACCATGAGAATGGATGTAAATACAATGGTGACCCAGGCAAGAATCTTGTAAAAAGCTGCTATCGTATTCAGTGCTGGATATTTAGGGTTGTTCATAATTATTCTCCTTCTACTTTTGTGAATTAATTGATCAAATTGATTTTTTGTATTAACCATTCAGTTTAATATTTACACCTTCCATCCGTTATGCTGACTAAGATCTCTTATTCGATATATCCTCCAATCTCGCAAAATTTAGTTCAAGGAAAAAGAAGGATGATTTAGACACAAAGTAGGATTTCGAAGCACACTTGAAAAAGAGAATGTGGGCGGCATATCCTTCTTTATTCCTGATAAAAAAACGCAGATCTGATTCATTTTCGCGTGCAACCTCCTAAAAACAGGCCGGTACTCATCAACACCGCTCCCTTGTCACATAAAAGGCTTCATAGCTGTGCCGGTTATGCCTTCTTGACGAGTAGCAGCGCATATATTGGATCCTGCGCTTTCAGTTTTAGCCAGTAGCGGCACGCCTAAAGAGAGAAAAGCTCTTCCTGGTTCGAAGATCCTAATCAATGCGGAGGATTGGCGGCAAGACAAAGGTGCCATCCAGGGCTTCAGGACGCGGCTGGTACATGCGCAAAATTGGCCGGAAATCCCCTTCGGGGGTTGGCAGCCAGTTTGATACTTTTTCCGGCCCCGGGGATTCAAGCTGTAAAAAGATATCCAGGGAGCCATCTGGGTTGTACTCTATCCCTGGTGTACGGTCGCCGATGGAATAGCGATTGATCGTATTTGCTTCCAGGTAGAATTTTGGCATGTTGTACATGGTTACTGACCAGAAAGCATCCACAGGGGGCAGTTCATCAAAGTGCAGTACATAATTATGCGCACCGTTCAGTTGTTCGCCATTTTCGTCAATGTAAACGATTGGGTAAGCCGCTTCATATGGATGGTTGCCCCATAATCCTACGCGGGCGACGACGGCACGGAAGAAAAAGGCAGTTGCCCGATCGGTAAATTTCCATTCTGGCGTATCCAGTGTTCCGATACCCAGATGGTCGATGTTGAAATTAAAGGCATTCACAACAAAAGTCCACCCGTTGATTTTCTCACCCGGTGCCAGGTTGGCTTCCAGAAAAGCCCAAAATTCCGCTTCCCCGGCTTTGAGTGTTTCCATCAATTCTGGTTCGGGGTTGACGTATGGACTGTCCTCTGCCAGCAAACCCAGCGGCTCGAATTTCGCCTGGTATGCCTGATCGATAACCGAGGGTGGAAAAAGTTTCATCCAGGACCGCAACTGCTCCCAAAATTTTAGATCTTCACCCACGCGTTTGTCATAGGGTGCCAGTTCCCAATCGCCAAGCTGTCGTGTGCTGTTATCGGGTTTGCCCGGGTAATGGCTGAGCGGTGTGAGCCAGGTGTCGTCCTGCAAAGCCCAGACGACTGGCAGATCATCTCCACCGGTAGTGGAAAAGCGCCCGACGATGGCAAATACATTGGTCGGTGTGCGCAGCAGGGTAAGACCTTCAGGAACCTCGCCTTCCCAGCTGGGGCCTGCTAACAGGTAATAGCCTTCTCCGGTGCCGGTTGCCCGTCGTCCCAAATAGGCGAAGTTGTTGGTCCAGGCATCAACAAACTGCATCACATAGTAGCGGTCTTGTGTATCGGGGAGATGCAATACCTGCGCTTCATGGGTCAGATCAACCATCGCCATCGCATAAAGCGTGTCATTGTTGGGGGATACGAACTCAGTTTCAGGCCCAGCCAGTTCTCTTGCATACCCAAAGGTGTTCACGGGCGCAGACCACATAAATATTGGCTTTAAGGCAGTTTTTTCAATCTCCTGGATGTTATAAACCAG
>JAYELT010000055.1:0-4033 GCA_034717715.1 Chloroflexota bacterium
CCTGTGGCTGTCATCACCAATGGATCGCTGTTATATATGCCTGAAGTTCGCCATGAACTGCAGGCAGCGGATGCCGTCTTGCCGTCATTGGATGCGGGTAACGCGGTTCTTTACCGCAGGATCAACCGACCGCATCCATCCTTAACCTTTGAGCGGCTGACGAATGGGTTGATCGCTTTTCGGAAAACCTATAAAAAGAAATTGTGGATCGAGGTAATGCTCATCGGAGGGGTGAATGATACGGAAAATGCGCTGCGTGAACTCGCCGCGTGGATGGAACAGATCCAGCCGGATGAGGTGCATGTGCTTCAGCCCACACGCCCACCTGCAGAAGCCTGGGTAAAGCCGCCGGACGAAGCAGGGCTTGAAAGGGCGCATAAGATCCTGGGTGAGACAGCCAAAATTATCCTGCCTGCGCAGGGCACCTTTGATCTCAGCTATGATGAGGATTTGATCAAAGCTATTACAGGGATCATCACTCGTCACCCGATGAAAGAACCCGAACTTGTGGATGCTCTGAACCAGTGGGGCCCCCAGATTGTACGGGAAACGCTTCAGCAGCTGGCTGAAAGCGGGAGGGCGCAGACTGTTACCCGGGCGGGAGAACGGTTCTGGAGCGCTTCCGGAGCCTATTATGCCCAGACTAAACACCACCAGGCTTCGGAATGAACCAGCCTGAGGGTTAGGAGATGTGGTAGATGTCTAAATTTTCACTGGACGTTCTCAATCAATGCGTGTACCCATATGTTAAAACCGACGATCCTGATGTGATCATGGCTGCCACCTTCGGGGAGGACGTGGCGCTTACGAAGGTTAGTTCAGATATCCTGGCTTCACATCTCGACCCGATAGTGGGCGCGGTCAAAAACATCGGCTGGCTGGCTGTGCATGTGGCTTGTAATGATATTGCCACCAGCGGTGCACCACCACGCTGGATCCAGCTGTTGGTTCTCGTCCCACACAAAAAAGATGAGGCTTTATTGACGCACATCATGCGTGATGTGGCGAAGGCAGCGGAAGAGGTCGGTGTGTCGATCATTGGTGGGCATACGGGTTATTCTGCCAATTTATCCAGGCCTTTGGTGGCGGTCACAGCCCTGGGTACTTTGGGCGATCAGCCGCCCGTGCTCACCCGCGGGGCTCAACCAGGTGATCTTATCCTGGTCACCAAGGGTGTCGCTTTGGAAGGGACGGCTATCTTAGCCTACGATTTTGCTGGTACAGCACGTGCGTTAGGTTTGGGAGAAACGGAGTTAACTGAGGCGAAGCAATTGATGAGTCAGGTCAGCGTCATCCCGGAAGCGCTCTTGTTAGCAAGGCATGGCGCATCCGCCATGCACGATGTGACCCGAGGTGGCTTGTTGGAAACGCTGCTGGAAATGGCGGAACTTTCAGAGGTGGGTTTTTTGGTGGATTACAACAGCATCTCCATGCCGCCGGTAGCGGAGCGTTTTGCTAAAGTTTTCCAATTTGACCCGCTCCGGATGATTTCTTCGGGGACGCTGGTTGCATCAATCCCCCCAAAGCAACTCGGTGCTGCCAGTTCGGCTTTAGATCAGGCGGGTATTCGCTATTCGGTTATTGGTGAGGTTTTGGCGGGGAAAGGTGTCGTTGTTTCTCGTGGAAAAGAAGAAACATGCTACCTCACTGTGCAACCAGAGGAAGATGAACTCGCCCGCATGTGGGTGGTTTATGCCCCCGATAAAAATACATGATAGTTTCTTTAAAGATCGATTAGGATCCACCAGGAGAAAAAATTGGCCAATAAATTACAACCACTCAGTCATTTATCACAGGGCAGCAAAGCCATTGTTCATCATTTTGGGGGTGGAAAGAATCTTAGTAAGAGACTGCTCGTATTAGGATTTACTAAAGGCGTGGAAGTCACAGTACAACAAAATTCTGGCTTTGGACCAGTCATCGTGCTTATCCGAGATTCGAGGATTGCCCTTGGAAGAGGTGAAGCGAAAAAAGTCATGGTTGAAAAAAACAATTATGAGTAAAACATTTCAGATATACAATCAATGTGAGGATGCTTATGGACCAAAAGATGACCATTGCCTTACTAGGGCAACCGAATGTGGGCAAATCAACAGTTTTTAATATGCTTACGGGGTTAAACCAGCATGTCGGAAATTGGCCCGGGAAGACGGTTGAATTCAAGACTGGCGGTCTGACACTTGAAGAGACGCAGATTCGTTTGGTTGATCTGCCTGGCATCTATAGCCTGACGGCGAATTCTGATGAAGAGCGTATTGCCCGTGATTTCATCATCCATGAACAGCCCGATTTAGCAATTATCATTGTAAATGCGGCATCATTGGAACGAAATCTGTACCTGGTCACAGAAGTTTTGGCGCTCGATGTGCCTTTTGTCATCGGGTTGAACATGATGGATGTGGCGGATCAACAAGGCTTCGCCATTGATATCGGATTATTACAAACTGCACTGGGCTTGCCGGTTGTGCCCCTGATTGCCTCTAAAAACCAAGGGCTTAAAGAATTGATTGCTGTAGCGAAGGATCTGGCACAAAACGCAGATACGTTCAATCCCAATCGCCCCAAATTAAGCTCTAAATATTATCAGGTGCTGAAAAAAATACAAGTGTTGCTCAAAGGTCATATCGATTCCCCTTATTCATCTTATTGGGTGGCACTTAAAGTACTGGAAGGTGATGATGAGATCCTTGAAAAATTAAGGCAGGATCATCCCGAATTATGGTCTCAAATTCAACCGATCTTAATCCAACATGAAGACGCCATCCTTGATATCACCAGCAGCCGATATGCATGGATTGAACGCATGGTTCGGATTGCGATACTGCGTCCCCGCCATGGTTCTATTGTCCTTACAGATCGCATTGATAGGTTTGCGACGCATCCCTTTTGGGGGTTTATTTTACTTCTTGCAGTGTTCGGGCTGGTTTTTTACTTGACTTATGCCATTGCTTCGCCACTTTCTGAATGGTTACAAATCGGTTTCGTGCAGCCGGTTGCCAATTTGCTGGCTGACGCATTGATAAATGCCCCTGACTGGTTTTCGGGTTTGATTGTGGATGGTTTAATTGGTGGGTCAGGAATGGTATTGACCTTTGTCCCTATCCTGATTATATTTTTTGCTGCGCTTGGTATTCTGGAGGATGTCGGTTATCTTACCAGAGCAGCATTTGTAATGGATCGTTTTATGCACTTGATGGGTTTGCATGGGCGTTCGTTTTTATCCTTCTTTATTGGCTTTGGATGCAATGTTCCTGCAGTGATGGGTTCACGCATTATTGAAGAACGCCGAGCGAGAATGCTGACCATTTTGCTTGTTCCCCTCATTCCCTGTACGGCAAGGATGGCTGTGGTTGCTTTTCTTGCGCCTGCTTTTTTCAATGAAAAGGCAGCTCTAATCACATGGTTGTTGGTGATCATTAACCTTTCCGTTCTCATGTTGGTAGGCGTCACGATCAATCGGTTTGTTTATAAGGGGGAACACAGCCCTTTTATTATGGAGATCCCGCTTTACCATTTGCCAAATATCCGAACGATTGGTTTATATATTTGGCATAAAACCTCCGCTTTTATCAAAAAGGCTGGTGGTGTGATTGTTGTATTTTCTGTAATTGTTTGGTTATTTTCATGGCTGCCGAATGGGGATTTGCAAACCAGTTATCTTGCCGATTTTGGTCGTTGGCTGGAACCCTTAGGGCGTTTGATGGGTTTGTCCGATTGGCGGCTTATTGTCGCGCTGTTCACGAGTTTCATAGCTAAAGAAAATACGATCGCAACGTTAGGTATTCTTTTTGGGGTGCGAGAACAATCTATGGCTTTATCTACACGCATTGCTTCATCGATAAGTCCTGCTGGCGCATTGTCATTTCTTGTTGTGCAGATGTTGTTTGTTCCGTGTGTGGCTGTCGTGGCAGTCATCAAACAGGAAACAGCGTCATGGAAATTTACCTTTCTCAGTGTATTACTTTTATTATTCATTTCATTATCAGCAGGCGTGGGTATCTATCAATGTGCCCGGTTATTAGGGTGGGGCGTA
>JAYELT010000055.1:4133-6856 GCA_034717715.1 Chloroflexota bacterium
GGCAGTCATCAAACAGGAAACAGCGTCATGGAAATTTACCTTTCTCAGTGTATTACTTTTATTATTCATTTCATTATCAGCAGGCGTGGGTATCTATCAATGTGCCCGGTTATTAGGGTGGGGCGTATGATGTGAAAATTGTCACTATCCTCAACCCATCGGGAGAATTGGATTGAGTGGTTTGAACGAATCGTAGAAAGAAGACATGAAGTAGTCAGACAATATGGCAAGTGTATTCTAATTAAAGGTAAAGGAAAGAAAGGTGGTGAAGGTTTCTCATGCAAATCTTAAAAATTTCAGTCGATTGGTTTGATCGATTATTGCCTGAAGGTTTGCCTATTCCCAGCTCAACACTGCTGTCCGGCCCGGGGGGATCGGGTAAGCCACTTATCGGGAATTTTATCGCTGCAGATTGGTTAAGGCAGGATGGTAGTGTGGTTTTCATGTCCTTGCAATATCCTGATCATAGTTTTATTAAAACGAGTTTAAAAACAGTCACACAATTAGACATCGATAATTATGTTAATAAAACAGTCTTTATTGAGCTTGATGCTAACCTAGAGAATTTTCAAAATCCCAAAGGTCGGCATTTTAAAGCTAATGTTGTAAAACCAGAGATATGGGATCAGGCGTTGGAACAAGCATATGAAATGGTACCAGATGAAGGCCCAGGTATTTTGGTGTATGGATCAGCGTTGAATTTGCTTTTGTTTTCACCCACTTTTGGTGTGAAAATTCTTGAAAAAATGAAATCAACAATTCAAAAAGAATTCAAACATTCATATTTGTTTTCTACCAGTACCACGGCTAAAGGGAAAGAAATCGCAGAACTTGAATCTATCGTTGATAACCTGATTATGATTCGCAGAGATCGCAAGACTAAAAAGCTGTATTTACAAGTAAAACGTGCGAAAGTTGTGAAATTTCTTTCTGAGGAAGTTGAAGCGCCATTTTCCCAGGAAGTTCTGCAGGAACTTAAGAGAATCGCTGATAAAACTCGAAAACGTGTCATACCACTTGTTTCAAAATTGTAGAGGAGAGCTAAATGGTATATATTTAGGTTTAAAAGGAAAAACTATCAACCTATTCACCATATTTTGGATAAAAGAATCAACATTTGGAGGTAAATTATGTCGACTGACCCTAAATTGTTACGAAGTTTTGCTTGTTTTCATAATTTGTCTGATGAACAGGTAAATGCGATTGCACAGATCAGTAATTCCGTGTGCTACTCAAAAGGTTATGTCCTCTTTAAACAAGATGACCCGGGAGATTTCTTGTATTTACTGATCGAAGGTGATGTGGAAGTCTTCTATGAAAACGCTGAAACGGGTGCACATCGGGTGGATACCGTTTCCAGTGAGGAAGTTGTGGGGTGCGCGGCCATGGTACCACCTTACATTTACACTGCCACAGAGAAATGTCTGTCTGATGTTGAGGTTTTGGAAATAAAAACAGAGGAATTGCGTGGTTTGATTCAAAAAGATCCTCAATTAGGCCTTCGTCTTCAAGAATATATCATCAGAACATTAAATGATCGTGTTCTAGAACTAAGACGAAGAGCATTTGCCTGATCGAAGCACTAAGATAATATGGAATGACGCTAAAAACTCCGTTTGAGATTGCTCATGCTGTCGCGAATTATGAAGCTTGGTACCATACGACTGGCAAAAAGGCTGCGAGTCAAGAAAAATCGCTAATCAAGAACTTGTTGAGCATCTATGATAATGCGCAAACGATCCTTGAAGTGGGTTGTGGGACGGGGTACTTTACAAGTTGGATGAAGACGAAAGGTTATAAGGCTTCTGGTTTGGATCGCTCAAGCGCCATGATTCGAGAAGCCCAAAAGGTGCATCGTTTGTTTTGCGTGCAAGGAGATGCGATTTCACTTCCATTTCCTTCCCATTCTTTTGATCTTATTATCATGATTACCACATTGGAATTCATCTCAGATCCGCTTCAGGCTTTATCTGAGTCACTACGCGTTGCCCGTCAGGGCTTGATCTTGGGTGTGATCAATCGGCACAGTCTTCTCGGTTGGCGCAATCGTCAAAAAGGTGGGCCAATTTGGGGTACGGCGAAATTTTACACGCCGAGAGAATTAATCCGAATGGTATCAAAATTTGTATCAGAGCAAGATGAAATCATTTATAAAACCACCCTGTGGCCTTTCTTTTCAGGATCCTTGCAATTGCCATGGGGTGGATTTATTGGTTTAGGTGTCAAATTATCTTCGAAAAGGAGGTAGCAAATGCCGGATAATGGTCGGGATTGGCACCAAAGAAGTGCCTTAATCGCCAAGTTAGCCCAAATAAAGCATCTCTGTAAGGAAAAGGTTGTTGCCTTCGAAATTGTTGAACAATTGGATACATTGGAAAATATGCTAATGGATGAAGCGGTTGATGGACAAGCAGATTTATCAGCCCAGTTGAGTGTTTATCCATTGCGTCAACCCTCACTCTACCCTACGATTAATGAAGCGCTGGCGGTATTAGATAGATTTGGGTTGAAAGTGATCCCCGGATCAATGAGTACATTGTTATTGGGGAATGGTGATGAACTATGGGCGGCATTAAGAAAGGTGTTTTCTGGGGTCTCCTCACATGGAGAGGTTGTTATGATCGTGACGATTTCAAATGCTTGCCCCAGGCCGTCTTGCGAAGATAACTGAAGCTATTAATAAACTGGAATCTGGATGGCAATACAACAGAAAATTATTAAGG
>JAYELT010000055.1:6956-8979 GCA_034717715.1 Chloroflexota bacterium
TCCTCACATGGAGAGGTTGTTATGATCGTGACGATTTCAAATGCTTGCCCCAGGCCGTCTTGCGAAGATAACTGAAGCTATTAATAAACTGGAATCTGGATGGCAATACAACAGAAAATTATTAAGGAAATTCCGTACTTTAAATAGCGAATTGAAGGGCGATGAAATCTTGACCAGGACACGAATATGATAAATTATCTGAGATCATTTTTCGAGGAGATAAACAAAGCAGGTGGATTATAATTCAGGCGGAGGACTTATGCCCATTCGAATATTACCAGACCATATCGCTTCCCAAATAGCTGCTGGTGAGGTGATTGAGCGTCCGGCTTCCGTGGTTAAGGAGCTGATTGAAAACACGCTTGATGCCAAAAGTGATTCAATCAGCATCGAGATCATTGGCGCAGGAAAGCGCCATATCTCTGTGGTGGACAACGGTTTGGGCATCCCCCGGGAAGAGTTGGGCCTGGCTGTTTCACGCCATGCCACCAGCAAGCTTGCCCGGGCAGAAGATCTCTTTCGCATCAAAACATTGGGTTTTCGCGGGGAGGCTTTAGCTTCGATTGGCTCCGTATCGCGCATGACGATCGAATCACGACGATCTGATGCTGTGACTGGGGCGCGTTTGACCGTTGAAGGCGGTAAGATGGGGAAATTAACCGATACTGGCATACCATCTGGTACTCGTGTCGTCGTACAGGACCTGTTTTATAATGTCCCAGCCCGACTCAAATTCCTGAAGACGGATATCACGGAAAGGCGTCACATTGAAGCGTTGGTGACCCGCTATGCAATAGCATATCCTGAGGTGCGCTGGCAGCTGGTGGTGGATGGTAAATCTGTTTTACAGACCAGCGGCAACGGTGATCGTCGCGAGGTCCTTTCCAGCCTGTATGGTGTTGAAATTGCAAAACAAATGCTGGGAGTCGATTTTAAGGAAGATCAGTATCACTTCCATGGTTTCATCAGCCCGATTTCCCTGACGCGTTCAAATCGACGGGAGATCACCATCTTTGTAAATGGACGCTGGGTGAAGGACACATCGGTGGCTGCTGCGGTCGTTAAGGCTTACCATACCATGCTGATGGTGGGACGCTTCCCAATCGTTGTGTTATTCCTGGATATGCCCTCTGAAGCTGTGGATGTCAACGTGCATCCTGCGAAAGCAGAGGTGCGCTTCAGGGAGGGTAACCTGGTCTTCTCCCGTGCTCAAAGGGCTGTGCGGCGAGCGCTTTTAGCCTATTCACCTGTCCCCGATCTGGGACTAAGGCAACTATGGGGAGTAAACAGGCAAAAGGTTGAAGATCCAGCCTGGAAAATGGCTGCAGAGATCAGAACTGATAACACAGCGCTGCAACCCGATGAAGAAACCCGTCTTCACGTTCACACTGGGGCTTTGCAGATGGAAGGGCTGCCCCTGCTGCGTTTGATCGGACAGGTGGCGGCTACCTACCTGGTGGCAGAAGGTCCAGATGGACTATATCTCATTGATCAGCATGCAGCACATGAGCGGGTTTTATTCGAGCGGTTGATGGCACAGCAGGCGCAGGATCGTGTCCCAGCACAATCTTTGTTGGAACCGGTTAATGTCGTCCTACCCCCTGACAAGGCCCGGCTATTGGAAGAACAGCTGCCTGTGCTTGAAAAGCTGGGTTTTAAGGTGGAACCCTTTGGGCCAAACACCTTCACTGTTCGGGCGATCCCTGCTTTGATCGTCGGGGGGGACCCGGAGGCAGCTTTGAATGTGGTCGTGGAGGATTTCGAGGGAGATGAAACGCCGCTGGCTTCAGCGATTGAAGCCAAGCTTACGGCCCGAATTTGCAAGCGTATGGCGGTGAAAGGTGGGCAGATCCTCTCACCTGAGGAGCAAGAAGCACTGCTGCGGGGCCTGGAGAAATGTCAATCGCCACGCACCTGCCCGCATGGACGTCCAACCATGATCCACCTCTCAGCTGACTTATTAGAGCGCCAGTTCGGGCGGCGTGGACCGCGGTAAGTTTTCAATGAGCCGTATTTTTGTTTG
>JAYELT010000055.1:9079-14660 GCA_034717715.1 Chloroflexota bacterium
ATGTCAATCGCCACGCACCTGCCCGCATGGACGTCCAACCATGATCCACCTCTCAGCTGACTTATTAGAGCGCCAGTTCGGGCGGCGTGGACCGCGGTAAGTTTTCAATGAGCCGTATTTTTGTTTGCGGGTTGATCAATCTTGAAACAACCCTGGCGATCGATGGCTTCCCGCTGATGTATTTCCCAGTGCATTATCCTTTTTTTTGGCATTCGGACAAAGGTCTCAGGGGTGGGGTTTAATCTTGCTTCAGCCCTGACAAAATTAGGGAACCAGGTAGATTTTGCATCGCTGATCGGGGAGGATGATAAGGGCTTCCTGGTCCGCAAAGCCCTCGGTGTTGAGGGGGTTGGTGATGGTTTGGTGCTGGAAGGGGTCAGTGCGACAGCTCAATCCGTGATCCTGTATGATCCAGGTGGACGCCGGCAGATCCATGTGGATTTGAAGGACTTCCAGAACCAGGGTTATCCGACCGAGATTGCTGAAAAGGCTCTTCGGGAATGTGACCTGGCAGTGGTTTGCAACATCAACTTCGCCCGACCGATCCTGAAGGTTGCTCAAAAAGCTGGCACGCCAATCGCCACGGATGTGCATGCCCTTGCTGATCTTGACGATGATTTTAATCGTGACTATATGGCAGCCGCTAAGATCCTCTTTCTTAGTGATGAATCCCTGCCGGATTCGCCGGAGAACTTTGCCCAAATGCTGCTGGATAAGTATCCCTGTGAGATCCTGGTGATCGGGTTAGGGGCTAATGGCGCACTCTTAGCGGTTCGGGGGGATCATTTTATCGGTCGGTTCCAGGCTGTAACTACTCGGTCTGTGGTCAACACAATCGGTGCCGGCGATGCCCTTTTTTCCGCTTTCCTGGATGGCTTTCTACGGTCGCGCAACCCTTATGATGCCCTGCGTAGGGCAATGGTATTCGCATCTTACAAGATTGGCGAAAAAGGGGCTGCAGAGGGTTTTTTGAGTGGGGAAGCATTAGATGATTGGGTGAAGCAGGTTTATCGAAGTCACGTACAGGTGTGAAAATCAGGTTGTTTGAAACCAGTTTTAATGTATTTCTGATTTGGTTGATTAATGACGATATTGCATCCGCAGTTTATCGTATAAATGATAAAAACACTAATCCCTGGCATTTTCTCGTTTGTCCATTAATGAGGTTTGAATTAGTTCGATAAATTATTTGTTGGTGGGCCTAACCAATCAGGGGGGGAGTGGGGGATAGGCTTTTTCCCATAGAACAGATCATCCATGAAGACAGCTGCGTGTCGGAAATTGTTGGAATGTCTGACACCGAAGCGGATCATGTTGTGCATGAAATTGTCGGCGTGAGCATAGGGGCACACGGCCATACATCGGCCGCAGTCTGTCCCAACTTTTGTCCAGTAGGTGTAGCAGCGTTCCGGGTCGATCTTCCAGCGCAGGGTGCCGTCTGAATAGGTTTTCCGTTCACCGAAGGGGATCGCTTCTGAGGGGCAAACAGCTGCGCATTTATTACAATTGATGCAGAAATCGATCATGGTGGGATCCCAGGTTGGTGTATCGGGGACCAGCGGTAGATCGGTTGTGACCACCCCAAGCCGCACGCGGGGACCCAGCTTTGGTGTAATCAGCAGTCCCATACGTCCAATCTCGCCCAGTCCTGCGTCTTTGGCGACAAGCGGCGCGATCACACGGTAATTACCATCTATATGGGCCCGGGCAGGGTAACCCAGATTCCGGATGGTTGCAGCTAGGATCACAGCAATTTTCCCAGCTTCAGCGTATTGTTGGGCAGATTCCATCACAGTTGCCATACGGGGTCCGGCATTGACCATCTCATGTGCCATTTCCACGGTGAAAGCAATCGCAAATTGGTGATTGAGCGTGATTGGTGCGCCGTATTCGCCTGTCCCACGGCCAATATTCGTATAGATATGATACGGCTGCAGGTTACAAACACCAATGTCGTAGGTCCCGTAGTAGATAGCCAGGTGCTTGATGAAGCGCGTCATCCCCTCTGGTGAGCGGGTGGTTTTAATGGGGGAGACCGGTCCGTCGACTACCTCTCGCAGCGCTTCGGTCAGGAAAAAACTGCCTTCAGAAGAAGATCCCGGCAGCGGGTGATAAAAAGCAGCATTGGGTGCGAGCAAGCCTGGGTTCTGACGGAAAGCATCATCGGGCGCTTTGTGTTCCGGATGTGCAGCGTAATATGCTTCGAATTCGGGGGTTCCTGGCTGCAGTGTGGCACGGGCGAACATGATCGTGCGTTCGTCCACACGTTGGGTTGGCATGGGGGAGTGTGGAATATCATCTCCAACAGGCCAAAGCAGCAAAATGATGCAAACGAGAAGCGCTGCAGCGAGGATGCCAGTGACAATATTTTGGATCAACGCAGTTGAAATTAAGAAGAAAACCAGCAGGCAGAGTGCAAAGGCGGCAAATAACAAGGATAATCGCGCTGCCCGTTTGTGTTTCTCATGGTGTGAGATGATGGCGAATGCAGTAAAGCCAATGACAAAAATGCTGACTGTAAGGGTAAAGATGATTTCTAAAGGGGTCATTATTATTGAGTCCTTTTCAAATTGGTATTATTATAACCCACGCTGTTTTGGTTCATCATTTTCTGACAGATCGAAAGCCTCCATATGAGGATTGGTCTTATTCCCCTATGTTCTGGTAAACCTTGAAGTTTATGTAAGAGGGATTGTGGATAAATCACAGTTAATCCCTCATTCAAGCATGTTTTTCGTAGTAGGGAAAAGTATTGTCCCTGAGTGAATTTGATTGCGCATCTAAAAACCTCCTTCGCATCTGTATTACGAAACGCAAAGTATAATATGATCACAAAAACAGCTTTAACAGGATAAATTGAGTATTCAAGGTGCAGATCGCTCTGCTGTTTTGGACATGACGAGAATGGAAAAAATCCATGGCGCACAAATCCAACTTGGGACTGTTTGAAAAACCTAACAATTTATCCAGCCAACACTTAGGTGGTTTGAATTTTTCATCACCTCACTCAGCTGGTTGGTCTGATTCCCCAATCCCTATCTTAACATTTAAGCTTGTCCGCAGGTTTACGAATAATGATACTATTCAATTTTAAATTCTTTTTTAAACTGGTCTATTTATCACTGTTTAAATCAAAAGGAACCCAGGCCCGGTTGACGAGGAAACGAGTGATCTTCCTGCTGGGTTCTGCTGCAATCTTCGTCCCCTTTCAACTTATGAATGGGCTCTTTCTCCTTCTGGATTGGGTCTTCTTCCCGGGATTTCGACGTGTGGAAGTTAGAGAACCGGTGTTCATCCTGGGAAATCCCCGCACCGGCTCAACACACCTGCTGCGTGTGTTGGCGCGTGATGAGGAGACTTTTGCTGTAGCAAAGTTGTGGGAGCTTGTGTTGGCACCCTCGATCACCCAGCGGAAGATTGTCAGAGGGCTGGGGAAGCTTGATCGATGCTTTGGCAACCCATTCAAGCGTTGGATCGTTGCATGGGAGAAACAAGCTTTCAAAGAGGAGGGTCGGTACCGTCGTCTCAGGTTTGAGGAGCATGATGAGGACGAGTTGATCCTGCTGACGATTTTCTCAGCCATTCACCTGGTGTTTGCCTTTCCCTTCTGGGAGGCGTTTCATCGCTATATCTTTTTTGATAGCGAGGTGTCACCAGCTGAGAAGCGCCGTTTTATGGCATTTTACAAACGGTGCATGCAACGTACGTTGTATGTCTATGGTCCTACGAAACACTACCTATCCAAATCCCCAGCCAACTGTGGGAGGGTAGGCACTTTGTGTGAGACCTTTCCTGACGCCAGGTTTGTCTACACGACCCGCAATCCATTGTCAATGTTTCCCTCAACGATGAGCCTGTTCGCTTACCAATGTAACCATTTCTCTGACCTGCTGGAGCCATATCCTTTTGGGGAGTATCTCTTAGAAACGACAAAGCACTGGTATCGATACCCTTTACAAAAGCTGGCACAAAGCGCACACACTTACAAGGTGGTTAAATTCAAACAGCTGGTTCAGGATCTGGAGCAGACTGTCATTGACATCTGCACCGCTTTCGGTCTTGAGACAAGCCCCGAGTTTGGCCAAGCTCTGAAGGAGGAAGTCCGGAAGGCTGATGCTTACACCAGCCGGCATAAATATTCTCTAGAAGATATGGGGATCACACCTGACCAGATTGTCGCTGAATATCAGGATGTCTTCGAGCGTTTTGATTTCGATACTGAGGGGGAGTAACTGTCCTTTGGGATTGGATCCTTAACGAATGTAACCTATCTTGAACGTAATATCCCAAATCCGTTTCTTCTTTATTAAAGGTATAATTTCAGTTGTAAACCGAATCATTAACAACATCATCGTTCAGCGGTCATTGTTTCTACCCGAGACCGCATAGTTATCACAAGGTAATGAGTAGGGTTTCTGCGGGGCGTGGCTCAGCCCGGATAGAGCGCACGGTTCGGGTCCGTGAGGTCAGCGGTTCAAATCCGCTCGCCCCGACTAATGAGACTCTCTTGGTGAAGGGGAGTCTTTTTCGTTCGGTGCCCCTGGAACAGAGTGGAACTCCCGAAAGGAGCAGAGAAGGGGTGCTTCGCAAAGGTCAGCGGTTTCCTACCACTATCGTATCAGGACAGGCAAATCCGCTCGCCCTGAAGTGAAATGGAACCCCCGTAAAGGGGCTGACAGAGACTCTCTTGGTGAAGGGGAGTCTTTTACGTTCGGTGCCCCTGGAACAGAGTGGAACTCCCGAAAGGAGCAGAGAAGGCGTGCTTCGCAAAGGTCAGCGGTTTCCTACCGCTGACGCTTCAGGACAGGCAAACCCACCCGCCCTGAAGTGAAACGGAATCCCCGCAAGGGGGCTGACAATAACTCTCCTTTTCAGGAGAGTTATTCTTTTTCACTGGGTTCGGGTACTGCACTGAAAAGAAATTGATCCCCCTATGAGGAAGAAAGGGCAAAGCGGAGTGCTTCGCGAAGGTCGGCGGTTTCCTACCGCTAACGCTTCAGGACAGGCAAATCCGCCCGCCCCGACACTTTGATAACCAAAAAGGACACATCATGTGATATTATTTCTACTAAACAAGGAACTATATTCCACAAGGTGTAATCTTTTATGCCATTGCTGAAGAGGTAATATTGACCAAGAAAGTTTTTGTCACCGGTTGTTTTGATCTTCTCCATAGTGGGCATGTGGAGTTTTTCCGCCAGGCAGCACAGTATGGGGATTTACATGTTGCGATTGGCTCAGATAAAACGATTTATGGTTTAAAGGGACGTAAGCCTGTCAATAACGAGCAGGAACGGCTTTTTATGGTGAAAGCGGTCTCATGCGTACGGGACGCATTCATTTCACAGGGCTCAGGGATCTTAGATTTCGAAACTGAACTTCGAGAAATGCGCCCAGACTATTTCGTGGTCAATTCTGATGGGAATATTGCAGAAAAGCAAAAATTATGTCAGGAATTGGGGATCGAGTATGTTATTTTGGAGCGTAAACCGCATGAAGGTCTGGATGCTCGTTCTACAACATCTCTGCTTGAACGCGATTACTTACCTTATCGAGTGGAATTGGCTGGTGGCTGGCTTGA
>JAYELT010000056.1:0-14609 GCA_034717715.1 Chloroflexota bacterium
ACTCTGGTTATCAAGAATATATCAGGTTAATATTGTTTTTGAGTAAGAAACGGACGCGGACCGGGGCACATTCAACACGAGTTACGGTATACTGGTGTGGATCGTCAGACAAAGGTAATATGAAACTACCGACCCTTTTGCCAATTCGTTTAGTAAGCACACTTCATTAATGCAATGATTAAAAATTCACGAAAAATCAAAGGTTCTCCCCTCAAAGTCCCCTTCATCCTGCTGGTCCTGTGCGTGTTGGCATACGGCCTGCTGATCCCCACGCTGGGTTATTACTGGGATGATTGGCCTTATGCCTGGATCAATCATATGTTTGGACCAGAGGGCTATCCAGAATATGTTGCCCTGGACCGTCCCTATTCGGCCTGGATTTTCATGCTGCTGACATCGTTTTTGGGAGAGCAGCCTCTGGGCTACCATATCAGTGCGCTGCTTATATACTGGTTGTGTGCGGTTTTATTCTGGCGCCTGGTGAGATACGTTTGGCCTGAGAATGAACAAGGAGCCTTGTGGGCTGCCTTATTATTTGCTATCTCTCCGGGATTTTTAGGGCTTACGCAGGCGATCATCTATAATCACCATTTCGCAGCCATGGCCTTATATTTATTTTCATTTATTGGCATGGTGAATGCTGTTCATTTATAAATTATTTCCAGAAAGCTTTTCTGGTGTGCATTTATTTGACACCTTACCATACCATCCGATCAATCGGAATATGAATTATGAAACCACTATTCAGCTAACTCATAATTTTTATTGCTTTTATTTAGGGCAATTAACAGGTCTGACAACTTTCTACAAATTATAAGGCCTCAAAAAAATCTTACTATAGCTTTACATTTAATTCGATGTTATATGGTATGATAGTTTTGAAAAAATTCATATCAAGGAGATCAAATTGTAATATGGATGAAAAAATCCAAACCCTGATCGAGGATGTAATATCTAGAATTACTTTATCTGGTCGATACATTTTTAATGTCATATTTTCTATGGTATTGGCTGCTATCATCGGTATTGTCATTTCACAGATCTATAAAAAAACTCAAAGGGGTATGAATCATGAAATAACCTTTATGAGTTCTCTTGTTGTTTTAGCACCGATTGTTACATTGATTATGCTTTTTATTGAAGGAGATATTATTGTCTCTCTAGGGTTGATCGGTTCACTCTCAATTATTCGTTTTAGAACTGCCATAAAGGACACACGAGACATGATTTTTCTCTTTTGGAGTGTTGCTGTTGGACTTGGAGCAGGAACATATAATTGGTCTGTTGTTGTCATAGGTTCAATCATAATTCTTTCTGTGATCTTTATTCTATACCTTTTAAAGTATGGAAAATCACAGAACATGGATTATATTCTAGTGGTCATAAGTAATTCCTCTGTTAATTACGAAGAGATTGACGAAATTATTAATAAATTTGCAATTCAATCGAATGTTAGATCACAGGAAATTCAAAACGATACTTCAGAGACAGTTATCGAATTGGCTTTTAAATCTCCAAATGCAATTGAATTTGAGCAATTAACCAAGCAACTTTATGAATTAAGTTTTATAAAGAGTGTGTCTCTTCTTTCACCTCGGCTCCCGCTTCCAGCGTAATATCTTCATGCAACTTAACAACACATTGCCTGCGGAAGACAGCAATATCAATTGGCGCTTTGAAACGAAATATCGAATAAGTTATCCCCAATATTTCGCAATTAAAAACGCAATAGCACCGTATCTAAAAACAGATCTCTTCACTCAAAGTGCATCAGAAAAAAGATACCTTGTGAGGAGCCTGTATTTTGATACATGGGATTATAAGAATTTCATTGAAAAAATTAATGGAGATTGTAATCGAATGAAATTTCGTATTCGAACATATGGAACTGATCCAATGAATTACCCCGATATACGAGTTGAGATAAAAGTACGGACGGGAAATATCATAAAGAAGTATGGTTCCTTTATTAATTATGAACAACATCTGTGGTTTATGAAATCACGTTACTGGAATCCATGCGATGATCCAGTATTAATTGAGTTTGAAAGGTATGTTCACAAATGGAACCTCATTCCTGTAACATTAGTGCAATATTTTAGGGAAGGTTTTCACTCTAGAGCACAAGAAGGGATTCGCCTAACCTTTGACCACCTTATTAAAAGCGCATCCTCAAATG
Source organism: Chloroflexota bacterium (assembly GCA_034717715.1). GTDB lineage: Bacteria > Chloroflexota > Anaerolineae > Anaerolineales > Anaerolineaceae > Brevifilum. The sequence continues at coordinate 2,180 of JAYELT010000056.1, forward strand.
AATTATTTCCCGCATGTTCTTTTTGGCATCGACATAATCGGTCACAAATCGTTTTGGAGATCAAACATCAAAATAAGGTGCCTTTTTGGCTGAATGAACTTATTCAACAATTCAATTTAAAAGTTGTCTCTAATAGTAAGTATACAAACTCAATTGAAATAGCAGAAAGAAGAATGATCTAAAGCTAATTGAATTAGGTTGTATTTATGAAAAAGTTATCAATATTTATATTTAGTTTCTTAATCCTTTTTGTATTAACTTTTATTATTTATCTATTTGATCACCCATCACCTCCTGTTTTATCAACACCTAGCGGTTTTTTTACCAAACCTATAACAGTTTCTATCTTATCCAGGGGTCAGAATGAAACTATACACTATACTCTTGATGGAAGTATTCCCACAATAGATTCGCCAATTTATGGAGAACCGATATTGATAAAAGATCGCTCGGATGAACCTAATGATATTTCTATGATTGCGACTATTTCTTACAGGTATCGAAAACCTATCGGAAATGTAAATAAAATTACAATATTAAGAGCAAGAAGTTTTAATAATATAACAAAAGCTGAAAGCGATGTTGTTACACGAGCTTATCTTATTGGTCAAGATATATTTAATCGATACACGCTACCCATCATCTCCTTAGTTGTTGACCCAAAAGATTTTTTTGATCAAGAAATTGGTATCTACGTCACAGGAGAAGAACATGAGGTCGCAGCTACGAGTGAGGATTATTATTATTTTTGGCCCGCCAATTACCACAGACGAGGTAAGGATTGGGAGAGACCTATTTATTTTGAATATTTTGATATAGAAGGGATAATCAAATTTTCTCAAAAAGCTGGAGTAAGGATTCATGGTGATGCGTCGAGAAGCTTCAGACAAAAATCGTTTAGATTATATGCTGGCACAGAGTATGAAATTATTGAAGCTTTTAAATATCCCTTATTCCCAAATCTATTTGATTTTTCAGGAGAGAAAAGGATTGATACATTTAGATCCTTAATCCTTCGCAATTCTGGAACAGACTTTGGGGCAGCTTTTATGAGAGATACGCTTATTCAAAGGCTGGTTGAGCATACATCAATTGGAACTCAAGCAACAAGCCCTGTTATTGTATTTCTTAATGGTGAATATTGGGGCCTTTATTATTTATCTGAACATTATGGTGAAGGTTATTTCTTGAGTCATTATGAAATTGATCCTAATAATTTAATCATTTTACAAAGAGATGGCGATCTCTTTTTTGGAGTCCCTAAAGATCAAGATATTTATCATGAGCTAATAGAATACATAAACTCCCATGATGTGAAAAATAACAATGTTTATTCTGAAATTATCAATCAAATAGATTTAGAAAATTTTATTGATTATCAAATTACCCAAATTTACATAGGCCATACTGATTGGCCATCGAAAAACGTAAAATTCTGGAGATCTCGAACATCAAATCATGATCCTGAGGCACAAGCCCCGAATGATGGACGATGGCGTTGGTTATTGTTTGATACTGATCATGGTTTTTCAGATTTCACTGTCAACGGGATTGAACATGCAACTTCTGAGAAATACCCGACAACATTGTTGCGTGGATTAATTTCAAATCATGAATTTAAGACCCTTTTCCTCAATCGTTTTGCAGACCATTTAAATACAACATTTCAAAAAGATAGGGTGATTCAAGAAATTGATAATATTGTATCTAAACTGGAACCGGAAATGCAGGAACAAATAGATCGATGGCATTCATCAGGAAAATCAATGGATAATTGGTACAATAACGTTGAGTATCTACGCATCTTTGCGCGTAAACGTCCACAAATCATGATTCAAGACCTAATTGATTTTTTTGAGTTGGATGGAACATTTAATTTAAATGCTAACGTGAAAAATGGTTATCTGAAAATTAATTCAATTGAGATATTATCAACCACCCCTGGTATTCATAATCCAAGATCTTATAAGGGAGTATATTTTCAAAACATTCCAATAAATGTCACAGCTATACCGGAAGAAGATTTCCGATTTTCTCATTGGGAAGGATCAGTTCATAACAATGAAAAAAGTCCTACCATTGAGATCCTCTCAAATACAGATGTTTACCTTAATCCTGTGTTTATACCAATTGAATAGTGTATATGTTATTATTTTCATCTCGTGTTATGATTTCGCATCCAATTTTATAACTATCCATACCTGTACTTCTTTCGAATTAGTGGTTGCTTCACTACAAGGTTAGCTTGAGGGGCAGCGTTTTTATATAATCAGACACAATGTTACACTAACGAAGGACAATTTGCCTGGAGATAATTTGCATAAATTACGGTATACTCTTGGGGACTCTGAAAAAGATCCAATCAGAAGGCAATTCGTGTTATCAGGTTTTTGATAATGCATGATAATTTTCGTACAATGAACGAACAGAAACGAAAACTGAAATTCTCTGACCTGAAGGTTCCCCTTATCCTATTGGTCCTGTGTGTGTTGGCATACGGCCTGCTGATCCCCACGCTGGGTTATTACTGGGATGATTGGCCTTATGCCTGGATCAATCATATGTTTGGACCAGAGGGCTATCCAGAATATGTTGCCCTGGACCGTCCCTATTCGGCCTGGATTTTCATGCTGCTGACATCGTTTTTGGGAGAGCAGCCTCTGGGCTACCATATCAGTGCGCTGCTTATATACTGGTTGTGTGCGGTTTTATTCTGGCGCCTGGTGAGATTGGTTTGGCCTGAGAATGAACAAGGAGCCTTGTGGGCTGCCTTGTTGTTTGCGATCTACCCGGGTTTTTTGGGGCATCCTCAGGCAATTATTTACAATCACCATTTCGCAGCTATGGCACTGTACTTGTTTTCAATGATTGGCATGGTGCGTGCTGTTCAAGCGCCGAATAAGGGTAAATTTCATTGGTGTTCTATTGCATGGCATTTTCCTGCACTGGCCGCACTAATGATCAGTCAATTTTCTATTGAATACTTTCTTGGGTGGGAAATTGTGCGACCTGTTCTGATTTGGTTAGCCATTAGAAAGAAAGATATCGATTTGGAGAACCGGGTCGGTGCGCTTATTTTGCAATTAGCGCCTTATTGGTTGGTAACCCTGTTTTTTTTGATCTGGCGTGTATTCGTCTTTAAATTTCCCACTTACCAACCCCTGGGTTTAGATGCCCAAGATTTTGTGCTTCGAGATTGGTTGGTTGATCTTCTGAACCAGTTTGTGGAGGTAGTATTCACTGCATGGCAGCGTGCTTTTCCCCACCTTTCCAGTGGTGAATTCGGTCGGAATTTCTGGATAATGTATCTTGCCCTCTCAATCTTGACAATGGTTTTTGTGTTTATTTTTCTTAATAAATTTCAGCGTGATGACGACCGGGATATGCAAAAGAAGGTTGTGAAGCAAAGTCATTTTGGTTTTTCAGTACTGGTTGTTGGCCTGATCGGGCTTGTTTCCGCTGGTTGGCCATTCTGGCTTTCAAACCTTATCATTGATATCAGTTCACCTTTTAAAAGCCGATTTACATTAGCCTTCATCCCATGGGTCGCTTTGATTTTTACTGGCATCTTTCATATTATTTGGAAAAAACATCTTCGGTTTTGGCGATTTATTACCATTTTACTCATTGCCATGCTAGTGGGAGGTTCCACGGGGGCGCATTTCTGGAATGCCAATTTTTACCGTAATGAATGGTTGGTCACGCAGCGCTATTTTCAGCAGATGGTCCAGCGCATCCCCGGGATAACGCCAGGGACCTCTCTGGTGATCAATGATCTGCAGGCAATCAGCCTTAACGAGGATGATTCCCAGACAGCGATTTTGAATTGGACTTATGCACCGGAGAACACAGATACCCGAATTGATTATGTTGTGCAATACCTGAGTCTTCGCCTTGGCCGTGAGATACCCGCATTGAAACCCGGCCTGGTTATCGAACAGTCTCTCCGATCACTTCAATTTACAGGAACAACGGATCAGATACTGGTTGTGTACTACGAACCCCCGGGATGTTTACGTGTGCTGGATGATGAGCATCCTGACCGTCTCCCTGAAGAATTCCCTGACCGCATGATCCCAGCGCTTACCCTGTCAAACTTATCAGTGATCCAAACCGATGCAGCAGAAGGTGTCACACCACCGCTCAATTTGTTTGATATGGAATCTGGAGAAACATGGTGTACGTATTTCGAGAGAGCTGATCTGGCTGCGCAACGTGGCGATTGGGTAAAAGTGGGTGAATTGGGGGACAAGGCTTTCAGGCTTGAGGATCAGACCAATGAGGCGACCGAGTTATTTGTGTTCATTGAGGGTTACCTCAGGGCTGGGCGCCTGGATAATGCTTTACGTATAAGCAAATATCTTAGAGAGCGCAGCGGCGGCGCATATGATGGGGCAGTCTGCAGGCTGTGGCAAGAGGTGGAAAGCGACATTGGCGGTTTCTCAAAGGATTTTAATGTTGCTGAGGTTTATGGAAGCTTTTGTTCGGGGGAATAAGGGGCAATGTTACAATTTGATTATGCGTAAGCGTATTGTTGTATCGTTCTTCTTTTTTAGCCTGATCCTGTCTGCCTGTGCTGGCGCTGCACCTCCAGAACCTGAGATGGCGCTATCTATTGATGTGGTGGATTCTCTTACACCTGAGCCGACACACACGCTTACAAATACAGAAACTTTGCAGGCAACCGCGAGTTTATCACCTACGCTCACTCCAACACTTCCCGCGACGACAACTCCCTCTCCCACGCCATACGGAGATTTCGACCCTGGTGTAAACCCTCTCACAGGGCTGCCTGTGAACGATCCAACGAAACTTGAGCGGCGTCCAGTCATGGTCAAGGTCTCCAATTGGCCTCGATCGGGACGCCCACACGCTGGACTCACCAGTGCAGATATTGTTTTTGAATATTTCATTGGTCACCAAATGAACCGTTTTCTCGCTGTCTATTATGGAGAGGATGCAGCCGTGATAGGGCCAGTCAGATCAGGTCGGCTGGTGGACGCCCAGCTGGTCAACTTTTATCAGGGCATCCTCGCCTATGGCGATGCCGATCCGCAGGTAGATGAGGTGCTGTTTGATGCATTGGGGGATCGAGCCCTGGCTTTCCTTGAAGTGCCCTGTCCGCCGATGTGCGGTGAGGCTACCCATGATGCCACAGGTGTCTTCACTAATTCAGCTGACCTGACGGAGTATGCTGTGAGTAGAGGTATTGATAACAGCGCACCTGATTTGCAAGGGATGTTCTTTCAGCAGGAACCGCTTGCTGGCGATGCAGATGGGAAACTGCTGCGAGTGGAATACGCTGATTTCAGTATCATGCAGTGGCACTATGATGAAGGAGGGGAAAATTATCACTTATGGATGGAGGAGGAAGCTGCGGAAGGACTGGATTTAGCGCCAATGACCGACCGGAATAATGACCAGCTGGTCATATTCGACAACCTTGTGGTGATGTACGCAAATTATATTGAACACACTTCGACTTTGCACGACATCGTTCTGCGTGATGCGGCTGACTACCAGCCCGTTTTGTTTTTTCGTGATGGCAGGATGACCTATGGCACCTGGCGCGTATCTGGACCGGATCGCCCCATTCTGTTTGAAACACCTGAGGGTAACCCACTGGCATTTAAGCCTGGAAAGACATGGATTGTGATCGTGGGGATGGGTTCGCAGACCATACGGCCGTCTGGTGGGGAATGGGAGATATATTTTGGGCTGCCGTGAGGTGTTAATGGGGAAATATAAAAACAGGTAGTAGGCAGCTTGTAGTTGGTAGATAGCAGAAAAAATGTTTAGCTGAAAGCTAAAAGCTTAAAGGTGAAAGCCTGGAAATAAATACACATCTATTGCCAAAATCAGCAAGTTACCTAATCACCCAATTCCTAATAACTGAATAATTGCACCAGGTAATAACCCAACATCGCTCCCCAGACCCAGGTGTCAATGCGGTCAAGGATCCCACCATGGCCCGGGATTAGATTCCCTGTGTCTTTTACACCGGCAGAGCGCTTAAGCAGGCTGATCAACAGATCGCCAATCGGGGTCAGCACAGCCACTACCAGCCCCATCAGCGCCCCCTGCCAGATAGGTATACTCGTTGGAAGAAGTCCCACGCCTCGCCACAACATCACCAGCAGCATCCCGCTGAGCGTGCCGGACAGGACTCCGCCCATGAACCCCGCCCAGGTCTTCCCCGGGCTCAGGTTGGGAGCCATCTTTGCTTTGCCAAACCAACGCCCAAAGAAGTATGCGCCGTTATCAACCAGCCATGTGGCAGGGAGGGCGGTTAACATCCATCCTAAACCGTGAGGCAGCGCCCTCAGAGCTATGAGAAAGCTGCCTACCCAACCGAGATACAGTGCACCGGTCAGGGTAATGGCGAAACCGATAGCTGCATTTTTTGTTCCAAGCTCATACTCGATCAGGGCAGCGATTGCGGCCAGAAATATTATCGCTGATAAGAAAATATCAAGATGTTTGCCTTCCCAAAGCCAGCGCTGGAGGATAAACAGCAGCACCCCGGCAAGGAGTATCAGGCGTGATGATCGATACTCCATCTTGGAGAATAAGCGAGCGTATTCAAGAGCAGCCAGCAGAAGGATGATCGTAATAAAACCGCTGAAAGCCCAGCCGCCAATAGTGATCATGATCAGTAAAAGCGGCACAAAAATTAAGGCTGCTTTGACTCGTTGTGATAACATGTGAGTGTTTCAGGAAAGGCTTATGACTTGTTTTTCAGACCACCGAAACGTCGATCACGATCGGCAAAGTCTTGAAGCGCCTTACGCAGTTCCTCCTTATCAAAGTCTGGCCAATAGACCTTGGGAAAATACCATTCAGAATAAACCGTCTGCCAGGTCAGGAAGTTGCTGGTTCGTTGTTCTCCGGAAGTTCGGATGACCAGGTCTGGATCAGGGATGTCTCTGGTGAACATATACTTGCTAATCAATCCGGCATTCACCTCCTCTGCTTTTACACCATCAGAGAGCAAGTGCTTGAAGGCATGGATAATCTCGTCACGACCGCCATAGTTAAAGGCCAGCACGATGGTGATGCCCTTGTTATTCTTGGTCAGGTCGATGGCGTGTCTGATTTTATCCTTGAGGTTTTTTGAAAGGCCATCCAGGTGACCGATGTGCATAAGCCGGGCACCTTCCTTATGCAGTTCACCCATCTCCCGATCGATTACATTGGAGAGGATATTCATTAACCCGGTGATCTCCGCCTGGGGACGCGACCAGTTCTCCGTGGAAAAGGCATACAATGTCAGGTATTCAATGCCGAATTCAGCGCTGGCGCGGATGATGGTTCGTAAATTTTCCGTACCTGCGCGGTGACCGGCCACACGCGGTAAACCACGTTTCTTTGCCCACCGTCCATTACCATCCATAATAATGGCAACATGACGGGGAATGTTTTTGGATGTTTGAGAAGATTCTTTAGAAGTCATTGGTGATCAAACTTCCATGATTTCTTTCTCTTTGCGTTCGCCAATCTCTCCTACCTTATCATTTAACTTGTCCGTCAGTTGCTGAAGTTCTTTCTCACCGCGTTCCTCATCATCCTCAGAGATAAGGCTTTCTTTTTCAAATTCCCTCAGGTCTTTGATCAGGTCTCTGCGGATATTGCGGATATGCACGCGGGTCTCTTCCATGCGATTGTGAACCACACGAACGAGTTCTCGACGGCGTTCCTCAGTGAGCTGGGGTAATATTAGGCGAATGACCTTTCCGTCATTATTAGGTGTTAAACCCAGGTCTGACACCATGATAGCTCGTTCAATATCCTTGAGCGAGGCAGGGTCAAAGGGGCGGATAAGTAATTGACGGGGTTCCGGTACGCCGATCGAAGCAAGCTGGATCATTGGTGTATGGGTACCGTAATAGTCAACGGGTAATTTTTCGACTAATGCTGGCGAAGCACGCCCTGTACGGATACCAGACAGATCTTCTTCAAGTGAATCCAAAGCAGATTGCATGCGTTCAGCAGCTTCTCTTAAGATGTCTTTGATCATGGAAAACCTCCTTCGATTTCAGTTATTGTTGGGGCATTAAGCATACAACAAAACAAGCGTCTCGTCTACTGTGTTGCATGTGATCCAGGCTTATATCATATCCAATCGCATTTTTGCTGCAGGATGTATGGATGGGTGAGATGAGATTCCCTTTTCAATCATTCCGTGAAACCAGCCACTCAATGATGCGTTCCTTTTCTTCTGCGCTGATTTTTGTGCCCTTTTTGATCATTCGGTCGATGGTGGAAGACCATTCTTCTCTGGTTTTATTTTTAGAGAGAATGAAATCAAGTCCATGGCAGTGTGCGATCTTTTCGCTGATCAGGGATTTCATCTGGGCATCCTCATTATCTTCCTCGCTATCTGGTACTACTTCTGCCTCAAATCCGCCTTCAAGGGGTTGGTCAACTTCCAGTTGAGTGCAAGCTGTGAGCACAAGCACTGAAAGGATTACTACGACACACACTGAAAATATGTTTTTTTATGATGTACTCCTAATCACTAACAATCTAGATAGGCGAGTGGGTTTGGATGACATTATTATAATGGAAAATTAATTGACTACTGTGCATTAACATTCTGGCAGTAGATCATGGATGGCTCCATTCAAGATGCTTGTCGTATTTTAATATCCAGTTGATCACGAGCATGTCTGGTTTTGTTAACAAACCCGTGCAAATCTAACACAGCCAGGGTAGGAGAACGAAAGTCAGGGATTATGCTATCATTGAATCAGGTTCCTGGTCAGGTGCGCTTCCCTATCAATAAAAAACCCCCGGCCGGCGTGAACCAGGGGCAGGAGAAAGATTACTGTGCTTCGATTACTAAATATATTGATAACTGTAAGGATTATAACACAATTTATATCTAAAGGTTAAAGGAATTTTATTGAAATTTCCAATATACTGATGAAAACAAAACACCGTGCAGCAGCAATGGTAAAGGTCTATATTGTGCTCTGCCAAAAATTATATAAGATCCCCGCATATTATTAAAATAAAAAGCTCCTCGACCTGGACTCGAACCAGGAACCCAGCAGTTAACAGCCGCTTGCTCTGCCAATTGAGCTATCGAGGAGTGCGTATGAAATTATACGGAAAACACGAAAAAGAGTCAAGCAACTTGGTATCAGAAAATGAGTGTGAGGGCCCATTTCTCTAACACTTTATCGGATGTTTACTCCCCGGTATGCACCTCATTCATGATGGACTTCGCCAGCTGGTTGAGCCTTTGTTGTGTTTCTGCTTTGAGGTCTCTATGGATAACCTTCCAGTAAAGGTCCAGGAGTTCGGCTTTACTCAGGCTGCTGGCTGCACGTCCTTCTGGTAAACGGACGCGCGCCTCCATCTGTGAACGCTTGACCAAATAAAATTCAAATGCAGTTGATGTCAGCGATCGCAATGCAGTTTCGTCGATCAAGGCTTCCCATTCGTGTGGGTATTTGATCACCATCCGAACAATTGCATCTCCCATCTCTTCCTTTGGGGGCAGGGAGGATTGAAGTTTTTGGTTGATTCCCTGATCTGATTCCAGCTTCACAAAGATATCCACAAATGGCCGAATATTTTTTAGCTCTCGCCAGTCGACATTTGTCTTCCCCTTAGAAACCTCCGCTATTATGAAATATTTTTTGTCTTTAGCCTCACCAAAATCTACCCGTTCAATCGAACCCGGGTAAATTACAGGGGGATGTCCACCCTCGTTAAGGTTCTGGGGTTTGTGGATATGACCAAGGGCAACATAATCAAAACGTTTGTCTTTTACAAGCGCTGGCGGTAATACCAGGTCATTACCCAGCATGACCATCCGTTCGGAGCCGTATTTGGCACCTTCCACTGAGGCATGAGCCGTCAAGATGATCGGCAGATTTGGGTCCGCTTCCGCGAGCCAGTTCGCCACCAAGGTGCTGAGACGATTCCCCAATTCTTTGTATACTTTTTTGGGGTCCGTTCCATCGAGTTCCAGGTTGGCCATCAACCCGGAGCGCGATATCCATGGAAGTGCCAGCACCTGGACTGGCAAATCATGCAGGTCAGATGGGGTTAGAAATTGTGGTTTATTCAACACGAGTACATTGGGAACTTGAAGGGTGTCAAATTCCTGTATGGCATGGGCACGACCTGTTGCGGGGGAAATGTCGTGGTTGCCCGTTAGCAACAGCGTCAGGATCCCGGCACGTGATAGCTGCATGATGCGCTTATCCCATTCACGTTGAAAGGTTGGCTTTGGGGAACGATCCTTATAGGCATCACCTGCAAATATGGCCATATCCACATCAGCGTCAATGGCTGTTTGAACGATTTCATCCAGGGATCGTAAGAAATCCATCACCCGCATGGGCAGGCCGGATTCCGGGTCATGTCGGCCGTAGTTGGCTGTATCGATATGGGCATCAGCAAAGTGAAGGATTTTAATCATGGTTGTATAAAATACCAGCTCAATCGGATTCTCTCAAAAATGGATTTCCTCATATCTTTCAGGGTACTTAGTCTGTGAGTGTAGATGCGTTATTGTTTTGATTCCCCAGGCATTTTTGATTCCATCTCCTTTAGCTGTTTAGCTTGTTTTCTTTCTAAACGTTTTCCATCGAGTAAGGCTAATTTGCGTACCTGGATTCCGGTGTTTATCAGGAAATAGAACAGCATGACAACTGACAAGATGCCAACAATCAGTGTGTATAAGCTGGTATAGCCAAATATAGGTAAATCAAAGGTGATGTTACCGATGAAGAAAAGTGCTGTATTAGATAGGATAGCAATTACCCGGATCTCTGTTGGACCAATTTTTGCATTTGTGATCTGAAAGATGCCTGTAACATAAGTGATCAGGTATACCATGATCGATAGAAGGAGATAGGCGATGACTCCCATGCATGCCACAACCAGGTCAACATAGGGCGATATTCCCAGACCCATAAAAATCAGCACGACGCTGATGGCATCCATCCAGTGATCCACTAAGAATCCATAGCGCGGCCGTTCAATTTTCCGATATCGTGCCAGGGTACCATCCATGCTGTCCCCTATCCAATTGAGCAGAAATCCAAAACTGGCCAACCATAAGAAATTAGGATTGATATGGGTCAGGATGTAACTGATAAAGATCAGGACAGATGCGGAAATACCGAGCCAGGTTAAAACATCAGGTGTGACCCAATCCGGCATATGTACTGCCAACCAATGTAATGCTGGTCTTTCCAGAAACCCGAGTAAGATATCATTTTCTCTTTTATGCTTTTCTACCTTTGGCATTTTTACCTTTTCTTTTAATGAATTATACGCCCAGAAACTGCGGCCAGACCGGATAAAACATAGACCATTGATGAGCGTATTTCTTAATGATTGGTTCTGCCGCGGTTAATACACGTTTTGAATTTGTGCATATTTCTGATTTTAGATTTTTCCCTGTTTCCATCCAGATTGGATGGGAGCCTTCCAGCTTATACCTGCCACCGGGCTGCGAGGTTGCAGCCATGATAAAGACTGGTGCATTAGCTTCTTTGGCCATACGAACGTAAGCCACCGGCAAATTGCTTTCGTATCCAAAGAATGATGTTTGATACTTAATTTCTTGCATACTTTCCAATGGACGGTCCAGCCCCGTCAGGATAGTCCCACCATTCTGCAGCCTTCTCCTTGCCTGACGGAATGCGGTCAGACTCATCGGTGTGACTTGAATGCCGAGGCTTTCACGAAGCTGATTCTGAAGCATGTAGGAGGTATTGGGGTTTGGGAAGGACAGCACCTGAACATCAAGATTGTTGAGCTTTAGCACATATCCCATCAGATCAAAATTGCTCAGGTGAGGGCAGACAATCACACAGGGCTCATTATTCCATATGCGTTCAAAGGCGACCATTGCTTTTGGGCTGACGTCTACAATTTCCTTTAACTTGTCAGGTCTGGAGATGAAGTAAAAATAATCGAAAAAACATTTTGCAGAGGATCGGAATACAATTTTTGGGATTTCATCCAGTGCTTCTGCCTCAAGTGATTGATTTTGGATGACCCATTGGTTGGCGCGAATCGCCCTGACCATAGGATTGTGTCTGTTATTTCCAAGGATAGTCCCGATCAGGGAAGCCAGCTTTAGTCCCATTCCTCGCGGGAGCATCCTTCCGACCAGTATTGCGAGCTGGATCATGATTGGCCTATCAAAGGCGCTTATTTTTATTGAGTTTGCATTTTGGTTGATCACAATGTTTGCCGGAAACTCTTATCTTGCTTAAGTTAATTATTTCAGGATTCTTATTCTACTTCAGATTTATTTTTAAGTAAGCCTTCTCACATTGAGCTCAGTCGGGAAAGTTTAAGGTTTGTACCAAAGTTCCAGAACTCTGAAGAATCCACAAAGAGCTCACTTGTGGTATAAATTCAGTCAACATCGAGAAATAATGACTAAAGTCTTTGCCTC
>JAYELT010000057.1:0-4212 GCA_034717715.1 Chloroflexota bacterium
CTTGTGCGCCCCCTTCAACCAATTGGATTGTAATGGCATCCAGGAAAGGCAGCCCCTCATCCGCCAGGGTGTAGGTCGGGTTGTGCTCAAAGTGTATCTGCTTCCCTTCCCACGAAGTGAGCAAAAAGGGACCATAGCTGAGGGGAGAGGTCGTCAACCGCTCATCTTCAAGCAGCTCAGACCAGGACCACGTACCGTTGAATAAATAAGAGGGCAGTGGATTCCAGAAGAAGTCTTCCAGCTGTGCGGTCGAAAAACCAGGACGCCCAACCCACTGGATCGTTTGTGCATCCAAGGCAGTATAGTCTTGTGTCCGATCAACTGCCCACCTGGGTCCGGGCGCTTCTGGTGCATCAGCCAGCCTGTAGCTGAAAACAGAATCGTCCGCTGAAACCGGTATGCCATCTGACCATATTAAATCATCCCTGAGTTTATATTCAATCACCATCTGGTCCATTTCCAGCGGACTCTCACCGTCCCAGGTGATGGCACAATCCGTTTGCCGGCAGCCGCTCGGTCTAACCAGCACACCAGATTTCAATACAGCTAATGAACCATTGGCATCCACCACCATCTGACCTGCCTGGACAGCAAGAGGTTCTAACCGAAGGTCACCATCAGCTTGTGCGGGGATTTTCTCAAGGATAACCGGCTTCAATTCGCCATTGATCATCTCAAATGGGTCTTCCTGAAGCATCGCCAGAATATTGGCTTTGGTAGAAGAGGTCAAACCATCATAAGGAAATAAGCTTTCAGGAAATTCATTTGTACAAATTGTCAGCATTTCAGGCAGCGTTGGGGTTGGAGTTGGCGAGGATGTCGCCAATTCCTCAGGCAATTTCACCGGTTTAGTTTCATTGGGATTCTGATCCGCTATGGGCGCGCTGCAAGATGTGAGAAAAAAAGCAAAAACAAAAAACAACCTAACACAATGCTTCATTCTTAATTCCATTCAGAAGCCCCAAATCAATCATTGGTTCTTAGCTGAGATCATCCGCTTCGATTGGGGCATCATCATCAAAACGCAAGCGTAAATAAGAAGCATACCTTTCTGATGAGATCTCTCCCGCTGCGACTGCTTCACGAACCGCACAGCCTGGTTCATGGGTATGGGTGCAGTCGTTAAACTTGCATTCTGATACAAGATCCCGCATCTCAATAAAATAGCCATCCAGTTCTTCCGGTTCAGTATCCCACAAAGCCAGTGAGCGGATACCAGGGGTATCTGCCACATACCCCCCCATATCCAGTGCGAACAATTCCCTCACCTGGGTGGTATGTCGTCCCTTCGAAGTAGCCTCACTGACAGCCCTCACATGTAACCCCAGTTCAGGTTGGATAAGGTTTAACAAACTGGATTTTCCTGTCCCGGAAGGACCGACAAAAGCTGAAATCTTGCCCTGTAACCGCACTCGTAAAAGGTCAATGCCCTGCCCCGATTTCGCAGAAGTATAAATGACAGGGTATCCTAATCGAGAGTACACACCAAAGAGCCCATCAGCCTCATCATTTGTCACAAGGTCAACTTTATTTGCGATGATCACCGTATGAATATTTTCTTTTTCAGCGATCACCAGGAAGCGATCCAGCATCCGTAAATGAGGCTCAGGCTCAGCACAGGCAAATACGGTTACAATTTGATCTGGATTGGCTAAAAGGATCTGGCGAAATTCACGTTTGATCCCGCTTCGGATGCGGGAGATCACACTGGTACGTTCATGGATTGACTCAATCATCCCGGTGCCATCCGCATGAGGAGTGATCCTCACCCGATCCCCAATGGCTGCAATATCTCCTTCTATTTCATCCTGTTTCAAACGCCCGCGTAACCGGCAGAAGTATTCCCCTGCATCTGTTTTTACCGTCAGGAAACCGGATTGGGTGCGAATCACCAAACCTTCCAGCGTATCCATCAAATAACCTCACTCCTATGGTTGATCAGTGGCTTCTTCACCACCAATCGGTGTACTGGTCGGGATGGGGGTATTCGTAGGGATGAGCGTGTTCGTCGGAATGGGCGTCAGTGAAGCGACAACATAGGGATAAGCTTCCCAGGGCAGTGTGATCCCATAATCGACATAATCAGAAAAATACAGCGAAACGACCCTGCGGAACACTGGTGCAGCCATCTCAGAGCCTTCGCCTGCGTTTTCAAGGATCACAGCCACGGCAATATCCGGTCGATCCTCATCTCCTTCTTGCGTATACCCGGCAAACCAGGCGTGGGAGTCACCAAAGGGATTCTGCGCGGTACCTGTTTTCCCATAAATATCATATCGCAGTGTCGCCAATTCGAGATGAGCTGTCCCACGTCCATTCCGAATGACTTCTCGCATGGCATCCTGAATAACGGTTAAATTCTCATCGGAAACAGGCAGTGTCCCAATTGTTTCAGGTTCAAAGGTATAGGAAGGTGAACCATTCTCAGGCGCGATTTGTTCGATCACAGCTGGACGATAGCGTGTGCCCCCATTTCCAATGGCTGCAAAGAAACTGGCAACCTGCAGGGGCGTTACTGTCATCTCCCCCTGACCAATAGCCAGCTGGGTGTTCAATTCGCAACTGTTAACCTGTTCCGGGATATTCCCGGCTTGTTCAGGGATTTCAATACCTGTGAGCTCACCAAGGCCAAATGCACGCGCCATGTCAGAAATTGCATTGTTATTGCCCTCCAGGAATAATTGCTCTCCGATGGTATAGAACCAGGGATTACAGGAACGCATCAAGCCTTCTGGCAGCGTTAGATCACCGCTGGGTGGCTTTTCCTTTTCATACGTCCAATCAAAGAGTTCATTGCCACACACTTCAATGGAATGGCCGCAATAAATTTCTGATTCCTTTGTAAACGAACCTGTCTCCAAAGCTGCTGCCATAGTAATAGTCTTGAAGACCGATCCTAATGGATATTGACCGCTAGCCGCCCGATTGAAAACGGGATCATTTTCCTGAAAATAAGGATTATCAGCATAAACAAAGTTCTGGTTATTGATGTCAAACAAGTTCGGGTCAAATTGAGGATTGGATACCATTGAAAGAACCCGACCCGAGTCTATTTCCATGACCACAATTGCACCGCGGTAATCACCCAGCGACTGCTGTAATAAATATTGCAGGTCCGGATCAATGGTTGTAGTGATGGATTGACCGGGTGCTGCTGGCTTTTCACCCAGCTTGTCGATGATCTGACCGGTTGAATCCTTCAAATATAAGGATGCGCCACGTTCCCCTGATAGCACATCCTCAAAGGTATATTCAATGCCTGTGCTGCCAAAACGCTCATTGATGGAATAACCCTGACGGAGATATTTATTTTGATCTTCTTCAGAAATATATGTCAGGTGACCGACGGATTGGGGGGCTAGCCCGCCATCATAATAAAAACGAGAGGAATAATAATTTAGAAAAACACCGCTCAGCGCACTCAGGGCACTCAGGTTTTGATCAACATCAGATTGCTGCACTTCACCCAGGGCAATATAATCTCCCGGATAGGCATTATCTACCATTTCGATGATCTCATCTACCTGGTAGATGGTCAAGCGAGCCATTGTTGTATAAAACATACTCATCAAGTTTTCATCCAGCCCACCTGGTGTGAAGCCAATCGCAACAGCATCTTCTTGAGCTGCGATCGGTGATCCATCCTTCGCATAAATATCTCCACGCGAAGTTGACTGGCGCACACTCTCAAATACATTACCACCATTCAATTCAGGCATGATCATCGCAGGTTCCCATTGCAATCGCCATTCCCCCGCTTCCATGAACATAGCCAACTCAATCTGGCGTGACAGCGTTCCAAACAAATTAGTATTGAACTCCACCTGGAGTGTCGTTCCAGCAGTGTCAGGATTGGTCACCGTTCTGAGCACTTCATATTCAATTCCAGTTTCAAACTGCAATGTCAGAGCAACAGCCGTATCAAGATACTTTTTAGTGAAAGCTTCTTCTGTGATTTCTCCACGTGTTTCCGCCGTCAGGAGAGCATACATGGCCGAATAATTTTCATCCTGCCATGCACCCATAAACACGTTAACCATGGAATCAACATCTGGCGCAGGCGTAATATTGACCTGTGGATCGGGAAGCGTGGCTGTTGCTGGCACATCGGTCGCACTGGTTGTGGGCTGTGACGTGCAGGCCGTCACTACAAACAACAATGCCAGCATGATCCGGCTTGCTTTTTTCATTGGGCATCTCCAACAACATGGG
>JAYELT010000057.1:4312-9637 GCA_034717715.1 Chloroflexota bacterium
GTGCCGCCATTCGCAATAGCAGCATAGTAAGCTGTGACCTGCAAAGGCGTGACCAGGATCTCACCCTGTCCTATTGCCATTTGCGTATTGTTCACACATGTGCCGGCAGTATCTGGGATATAACCTGAAGCTTCTAGGATTTCAATGCCTGTTTCCGCGCCCAAACCAAAATCATATGCCATATCCGACAGGGCATCTTCCAGTCCTTCTGTAAAAAGATTTTCACCAATACGGTAAAACCAGGGATTGCAAGAACGCATCAAACCTTCTGGTAGAGTCAATTCACCACTTGACGCTGTACCGTGTGCATAGGTCCAATCATACAGGGTCACGCTATCGCACACCCATAAGGAATGTCCACAATTGAAGCTCGACGCTGCATGGTAAAGACCGGTTTCTAATGCTGTGGACATTGTGATGGTCTTGAAGACTGAGCCCAGGGGATATTGTCCCTGGGTAGCACGGTTGAATAGAGGTTCATTCTCATCATTAAAATATGAATCCAATAGACTGCGGTCAGTTTCAGCCAGGTCAAAAGCGTTTGGATCAAAATCCGGGTTAGACACCAACGCTAAAACCCGCCCTGTATCTACCTCAATCACGACCACTGCAGCACGCAGGTCGCCCAGTGAAGCTTGCAGACGCATTTGCAAGGGTTTATTGATGGTGGCATAGAGCGATTGCCCAGGTACCGGATCACTGGCTGTCAACAGCGATTGAATTTTTCCGTCCTGGTCCACCACATACAGTACACCTCCCCGTGTACCGGACAATTCCTTTTCGAAGACTTTTTCTAATCCAGCCGCTCCCACCCTTTCATCCTTACTGTAGCCCTGCTCCAGGTAAATATCCAGATCCTCTTCAGGGATATAAAGCATATATCCTACGGCATGTGGAGCTACACCCCCATCAACATAGAAACGAGAACGGAACTCACCTATGCGAACACCTTGGAGATCGCGTAATGTGTCCATATATGGCATCACATCGGACTGCGAAAGCGTAACCACCGGTAGATACCAGTCCGTCGGGGTCGATTCGACCAATGCTTGCAGTCCTTCCGGCTCATATACGCTGAGTTCAGCCAATGTCGCATAGACCAGCTCTGCTTGCTGAGGAAGTATCTCCCCGGGCACGATTCCCAGGGCAATGGCATCCTCATAGGCTGCCAAAGGCTCTCCATCCTGGGCGAAAATTCGCCCACGGGAAGGTGTTTGATGTACAAATAATAATGCGCTGCCATCCTTCAATTCCGGCAGTATCAATCTTCGCTCCCATTGGATCCACCAGTTTCCGGATTCAAAGGTCAGACCCGCGATGTAGTTGCGAGTTAGATCGCCAATAAGATGTGTTGAGAAATCAACACGGAAAGCGACTTCGGAATGGTTGCTTTCTGCCATTGTCGAAAGAACCTGGAAGTCAAGCGATTCCTGGGACAGGTTTTTGGCTGCTTCCTGATACTCTTCTTTAAAAGCTTCCAAACTAATGGCATCCTGGCTTAATGTGGATATTAAGCCATACATTTCAGCATAGTCCCGTTCCTGCCAGGCAAAGAGAAATTGGGTCATTACCAATTGTGCTGCTGCTGCCCCTGAGATGTCGCTGGAACCTGCTGGCGATGTAGATCTGATAATGGAATCAGGGACACACGCGCTGAGCGCGCCAAACATCATTATGAGGATCAAGAAACCTTTATTGAACGGGAAACTTTGACGAAAAATCACTTAATCCCTCTCAACCAGTCCCATAATTCGCTCCTGGATGGGACAGGCGTAATTCAAAAGTGCCTGACAGCGATCAGGCAGCTCAGCAGGGATGTCCATGCCAAATTTGCTCAACCCAACAGCCAGATGACACAACGGCAACCCCATCACCGAAGCAAAACAACCCTGTAAATCTTCTACCGGGTGAAAGTCATCATGCTGGATGGCGTACGCGCCAGCTTTGTCCATAGGGTCACCGGTTTTAATGTAGGATTCAATTTCTGCATCTGAATATGCTCGCATAGGGACATCCGTGCAACAGACATCACAATAAACCTTACCGGGCTCCGAATCCAACAAAGCAATGCCTGTGTAAACATGATGCGTCCGGCTGCGCAACTGACGCAACATCCTCCGGGCATCGTTTTGATCCACAGGCTTACCCATCAACTCTTTTACATCCACCACAATCGTGTCTGCACCAATCACCAGGCCGTGATGTACTTTGGCAACCATAACTGCTTTCTCCGTGGCTAACCGGCGCACATAATCTTTTGGTTTTTCATCAAACAAACGATCCTCCGCAATATCCGCCGGCACAATAGTGAAAGGCCATCCAAAAAGAGATAGCAGCTCCTTTCGCCGAGGAGAATTGGAAGCCAGGATAAGATTTTTCATGCATGAGATTCTAACACATCCTGGTTTTTCATTCTTAAAAGAAGCGTTCAAACGCTATTAGGCAATGCAATATCATTATGAATACCCCCTCATGGATTTCAGGTTCATCGGATACGCGAGATTTGCATGAGACCTGAAAACTAGTTCCTATATAATAAAAGTCTTACGAGCGATAAAAAAGGAAATTAAGAATCCCTTCGTGCATGTACAGCATTCGCGATTTCAGCCAAATGTTCCGGGCTGGTACCGCAGCATCCTCCCACAATTTGGGCTCCCGCATTGATCCATTGAGGCACCCATTCGCCCATCTCCTTAGCTGAAATAGAATAGTAGGGGTGACCCTCATCATCAATCTCAGGCAGTCCTGCATTGGGTTTGAACCAGATGAGTTTATCTGTCACCTGGCGCAATCTTTTTAACACCTCCAGATTTTCCACCAGGCTGCGACCGCAATTGATCCCGAGGAGATCTACATCCAGGACCCCAATTTTGGCAGCTACATCCTCCGGGCTGACCCCCATCATGGTGCGCGTCCCCCGGTCAAAACTAAAGGAACACACCAAGGGAATTTCCTGATCCACCGATCTCACCCCTTGAACAGCAGCAATCGCTTCGTTCAGGTCAAACATCGTTTCAATAACGATCACATCAACACCCCCTTCACTCATCAATCGAGCCTCCGCAGCGAATTCAGCTTCCGCTTCTTCAACAGATAACGTTCCTAACGGTGCCAGCATTTGTCCTGTTGGCCCAATAGAACCGCCAACCAGCACATCACTTCCACTTACCACATCTTTTGTGATTTCAATCGCCTTCCGATTTATGGTAATAAACTCATCCACAAGATTCGAGTCTTTAAGCCGAAAACGCGTTCCACCAAATGTGCTGGTTAACAGGATATCTGCTCCTGCTTCCTTAAAATCCATGGCCAAAGCTCGGATGGCTTCAGGATTTTCCAATACCCACACCTCCCCAGCCGCGCCCAATGGCAATCCCATTCGCTGTAAACCTGTACCAGTGGCGCCATCTGAAACCAAAACCTCACCCGTTGCCAATTTTTCAATAAATCTTTGTGTCATTGATCACTCCATTAACAAAAAAATCCCACAACAGGATTAGTCTTCCTCCAGGCCGCTGGGGTCTAAGTCTTCTTCCGTCTGACCTGAAAGTGGTCAAAATCGCGCGCTACATGAACGTTTGCGAAGATGTCCCTGGCTTCATTCAGTACATCCCGTTCACGGTAGCGCCGCGAGAGATGTGTCAAAAAGAGTTCACCCACCTGACCATTGACTGCCAGGGTAGCTGCCTGTGCTGCGGTTAGATGATCAAAGCGTTCAGCCAAATCTTCTTCTGATTGGATATAGGTTGCTTCAATCACCATCGCATCTGCACCTTGGATGTATGGTAACAATTTGGCGGCATTGCCGGTATCACCGATGACGATTAGTGAGGTACCCTCACGAGCTTCTCCTAAAACATCATCAGGAGAAATTGATCTACCATCCGGCAGCTTAACCCTTTGCCCTTTCACCAAATCTCGTCGCCATGGCCCAGGCGGGATACCCAAAACCTCAGCTTTTTCCACCAGGAATGGGCGTCGACTGTGTTCTTCAAACTTGAAACCCAATGAACTTGACCCGCGATGTTCAACCGGAAACGCCGTGATGGAAAAGCGATCTGTTTCGCAAAAGACACCTGGACCAATCTCACGCAAAATCACAGGTGGTTTACCACGAAAGCCGCGCAAGACAACCCCAAAAACCAGGTCGTGTACTCTATCCAGGGTATGACGTGTGCCAAAAATCTCAATCTCTTCCATCACATCCCATCGTAGAAATGTTGACACCAGGCCCCCCAAACCAAGAATGTGATCCAGGTGACCGTGTGTTAGCAAGATTTGGTTGAGACGCTTAAACCCCACGCCAGCACGAAGTATCTGTCGCTGCGTGCCCTCACCGCAATCGACAAGAAATCGGAATTCTTCATGTTGAACCAATATTGAAGACAGGCCTCGATGCACTGACGGTGCTGAGGCTGATGTTCCTAGAAAGACAATATCAAACAATTTTAGGCCAATTCCTGACTATGCTTCTTTACCAAAGCCAGAGATTAAACGCATTATTCCCAGGACGCCCAACCCCACCTGGATACCCTCACCAGGGGATAACTTTGGCTGCTTTTCATCGTGTTCAGCCCGTTTAACCAATAAATAAGCGGAAGCCGCACCAGCAACTGCACCGATGATGGCTCCTAGAGCGAGAGTTTTTGTTTTCCATTGGTTTTTCATCGAATTCATCCTTTTCAAGTAGTGTGTTGTTGATTCACAAAAGATAAATAAATGGACTGTGTCCATCTATCGTTAACAGGATATGCTTGGTCACCAGTAAAAACCTATCTATTTGAATGTCCAAGAAGTGATGTGACGATAGCCTTCATGCTAGCCAGGCGGCTCTTAATCACAATCAATGGGCTGGCGATGCGCTTTGACCAAAATTTGACATTCTCAGCAATTAATGCGGCATAATGCTGACCAATACTCGTATACTGAGGCAACATCTTCAATATTTTCGCGACCAGGACAATCAATTCTACCAAGAATAAGGTCACAATAACCGCAAGGAATAACATCGGCAGGATCATCCAGATCAAAGAGGCATCCTCCCCATGAGAAATGTCCACACCGGTGTCAATACCTGCAACAGGTAAGATCATGATGGCAGCGGCTGCCAGGACCAATAGGCCCCCGACACCTATAGGAATCCAGATCTGCCAAACGATCTGACGCCGATGCCGTAAGTAACTCGCATGTTTGCTGGGTTCAGGTTTTATATTAGAAATTTTTGTCTCCATACTATTGATTTTAACATGAGTTTCCTAATTAACCCAAATGAGACCTGTGATATCTCCCAGAACAAGTCTAAGTTCTCTGCGGTTGGCTTGATGG
>JAYELT010000057.1:9737-14570 GCA_034717715.1 Chloroflexota bacterium
TGCGATCAAAATATCAAAAAGAACCGTACGAATTTTTTCGCCAGCATCCTGTCTGGCATTGAATGGAATTGATGACATCAATCGTTAATTGATTAATAAACGATATATTTTTTCATCTCAAGAGTCATCATAATAAGAGTTACGTATCTGTAATTGGATAGATATGATCATAAAATTTACCCGGGTCAATAAATCAGACCATGAGGTTAGCAATACTGGTATAGATCACACCTAGCATAAATCACTACCCCTTACAGACACACATCCATAAAGGATCTTTACTGATACGATGGCCGTAAGCCACACCGGCAACGCTGCGGCTGTCTTTTGTTTAAGAGAGATACGATGGAACGGGTCATTACTGCCATAGAAGCTCAAAAACGGAATAAGCAACGGGTCAGTATTTACCTGGATGGTAAATTTGCCTTCGGTCTTTCAAGATTTGTCGCAGGTTGGTTGGAACCCGGTCGAAAGTTAACCGAGTCGGAAATCCGAAAGCTGCAAGAGGAAGACACTTATGAAGTGGCTTTCCAAAAAGCATTGCACTTCATCAACCACCGTCCCCGGTCGATCGAGGAAACTCGACGCCGGCTTCTGAAAAAAGGCTTCAGCGAAGAAGTTGTCATTTTGACAACTGAAAAATTGCTTGAGAAGCATTGGTTGGATGACCTTGAGTTTGCCCGGCAATGGATTGAAAACAGGAATACATTCCGGCCCCGCAGCAATCGACTTCTGACATATGAGCTTCGCCTTAAAGGTGTAGCAGACCATACCATCAAACAAGCGCTTGAAAAATATGGCGGTGATGAAAACGAGTTATCCTATCAAGCCGGCATCAATAAAGCCCAAAAATGCAGCGAAGAAACGAAATTGGTTTTTCGTAAGAAGGTTGGCGGATTCTTGGGCCGCCGTGGTTTCCACTATGGCATCGTTCGACCTGCAGTGGACCGTCTCTGGAAAGAGTTTTCATCAACGGAAGGGGAGCGCTTGGAAAATACAGACAAAATGGAGTGATATTCATGGACCCAACATTATTAACCGTCATTATCGCAATTACTGCTCTGGCAGTGGGCGTTTTGATCGGCTTCATCATTAAGCAACGAATAGAAAAGAACAAACGCAAAGCACAAAATTTAAAGGCAGACCACATCCTCCGGGAAGCCAACGAAAAAGCACGCGAAGTTGGACTGGAAGCAAAAGACCATGCCCTTCAGATCACAAAAAAAGCCGAGATTGACCTAAGCCACCGCCGCAATGAACTGAGCAAGGAAGATGACAGATTACAAAAACGTCGCGAAGAATTAGATCGACGCCTTGATAAGTACGAAGTACGTGAAAACCGATTAAATAAACGCCAATCCGGTATAGACAAACGCGCTAACGAAATTAACCACCTTCATCAAGAGGTTACCGAAGAACTTCAGCATGTCTCGAAGATGACCAAAGACGAAGCCCGTGAAGTCTTGTTAGCTGAGACAGAAAAGGAAGCCCGTGCGGATATGGCCCGGATCATCCGCCAGATAGAAAGTGAAGCCCGAGAGAAAGGCAACATGCGAGCTCGTGAATTGATCGCTGATGCTATTCAGCGGGTCGCCTCAGACAGGGTCGCTGAAGTGACAACATCTGTCGTCAACCTGCCCAATGAAGAAATGAAAGGGCGCATCGTCGGTCGCAATGGCCGCAATATCCGTGCGTTTGAACAAACCTCTGGGGTGGATGTAATCGTTGATGACACACCGGAAGCAGTTACTGTCTCTTGTTTTGATTCTGTTCGCAGGGAGATCGCCAGGCGTGCCCTTTCTCGCCTTGTGCTTGATGGACGTATCCACCCTGCAAATATTGAAAAAATGCTAAAAGAAGAAAATGAACAGATGGGTGAGGATATTGCCGAAGCAGGCGAACAAGCCGCTTATGATGCTGGTGTGGCTGGTCTTCATGTTGAAATTCTCAAGAAATTAGGGCGACTGAAATATCGAACGTCCTATGGACAGAACCAGCTTGCACACGCAGTTGAGACAGCAAAGATCGCCAGCGTCATCGCAGTCGAATTGGGCGCAAATGTGGAAATCTCCAAAGCGGGAGCGTTATTGCACGACTTGGGTAAAGCCATGGACCACAACATTGAAGGCACTCATGCCCAAATTGGGGGTGAATTCGCCCAACGCTATGGTGTCAGCAGTAAGGTCGTGAATATCGTCGCTTCACACCATCATGAGGTCGACCAGGAATCCGTTGAAGCTGTGATCGTCGAAGCAGCAGATGCCATATCAGGTGCTCGACCCGGCGCACGAAGGGAAGACCTTGAGCAATACATCAAACGTTTACGGGCCTTGGAAAACATCGCAAACAACCATAAAGGTGTTGATCGCAGTTACGCTATCCAGGCAGGGCGCGAGGTTCGCATCATTGTCAGACCTAATGAAGTGGACGATGTAGAAGCAAACCGCATGGCAAAGAGTATCGCTCAAGAAATTGAAGAAACCATGCAGTACCCCGGTCAGATCCGCATCACAGTCATCCGCGAAAGTCGGGCAACGGAATACGCTAAGTAAACCTAATAAAGAATTAACAAAAAGCTGTCCTCCAATCAGGACAGCTTTTTTTGTTCCTACTACCTTATCATAACAGCTTGCCAGGGCGGGCAAACCATCCCATAGTGAGTGCAAGGGGATATACCTTCCCTCGTTTCAAACCAAACAAAGACAACAATCTGAGAACAGCATATCGCTGAGATCCCACCCTGCGATAGGATGATTAATTTTTATAACAACTAACCTCGCAAAAAGAAATTATATTCCCGTTCATGCCCCACTGTGCTCTCTGGCCCGTGCCCAGGCAGCAAGCGAGTCTCGTCGGGCAATGTCAGCACCTGTTCACGAATACTTTTAAGCAGCGTCATCCGATCGCCATCCTTGAGGTCTGTCCGCCCAATCCCCTCACGAAAGATTACATCCCCGCAAAACAAAACACTCAGGGGTTCACAGTAAAACATGACATGCCCCGAGCTGTGACCGGGGGCATAGCGCACACTCACTGCTGACAGCTGACCTTCATTCAAACTCAATTGCATACCTGGTTCAAAAAGGATTGACAACGGCGGCGGCTGTGAAATGGATAGGCCGAACTTACCTGCACCACCTTCATTCCGATACCAGGCTAAATCGCCAGGATGCAATCCCACCGGTAAAGGCGGTTTAAAAGCATTACCAATCATTTCCGCTCCAGCTATATGATCAAAGTGGCCGTGCGTCAGCCAAACCTGGCGAAGTGTCCAGCCCATCTTTTTTGCGCGTGTCATCACAGCCTGGCTCTCGAAGCTGGGGTCTATCACCACCGCATCACCACTCTCTTTATCCCCCAATAAATAGACGTTATTCGGCAGAGGTCCCAATGTAAAGCGAATGGTTTCAAGCTTCATCTTGCATTTCCATTGAAGGGGTATTCTTATCCTGGTCGTTAGATTTTTTATTTTTCAGGGCAAAACAAACGCTCAACAAGAAACTTACACTCATCACACCCAATCCTACCGGAAAGATTGAAAAAGGCTGCCAGTCATATAAGAATCCAGCCAATAAAGGCGCTGCCATAAAGGCCAGGGCAATAAGAGATTCCACCACACCAAAAGCTAAACCAACCTCACGAGCCCGAACGATCGGCCGTACCAGTGCGATGCTCATCGCCCGGCAGAGTTTGTATCCCCCCAGGAAGAAATAACCGATGCCATACCAGATGAGGCTGGTTCCGCGCCAGAGCAAAATGGAGAATATCATCACTCCAGCCTGTCCAATCATCATAGCTGCACCTGAATGCAAATGGCCAAAGACCAGCATCAGGATCACACTCCCAAAAGCAGCCACCGATCCAAGCTGTCCGATACGGCTGAGTGAAAGCCCCCGCTGGTTCTGCAGGAAATTAGCTGCCAGGGGTTGAGGCAAGGTCACTGCAAACATCACCAGGAAAATCAAGACCAGCATGCCTAGAAAGGTTTTATTTTTGAATAAATGTGCCTCCCCTTCCACTGGCGAAAGATGAGCTGCTGGTTGTTTGTTTGCAAACATGAGAATGAACGTTGAAATGGTGAAGATTGCTCCAGCCAGATAATATGCTGTGCGCAGATGAAAGACTTCACCCACCAACCCACCAATGATCGGCCCGACAATTCCCCCAAAATTATATGCAGCTGAAGTGAAACTCACCGCTCGTCCAACAGACCATTTCCCACGTGCACCCTGTACATAAGCGTTCAGTGGAGCCATAACAGATGAGGTCAATCCATAAAGTAATAACCCAGCAACAAAAACACCCAGGGAAGGTGCGAGAGCCATCGTCCAGGCCGCAATCACGCCTATGATCCAGCTAAATCGCATGAGAGGACGTGCACCTACCTTGTCCGCCAGATAACCGGCAGGGATCTGGACTAATGCCATAACGAGGCCGTTTATCCCCAAAATGGTGCCAATTAAAATTGGATCTGCTCCAAACTCCTGCAGGTAAAGGGGTTGGAAAATATAGAAGATTCCCTCACCCAGACCCCAAGTGAGCATTGCTCCAACAACGAGCTTCAGATCTCGAGACATATCTTCACTCGCTTTATCCGGCCAGTTCTTCGATGGAACGCACCGCACGCGGAAGGTCTGTCAGGGACTCAACGCCTGAGGGTGTCATCACAACATCATCCTCAATTCTTACACCGCCTTTCCCAGGCAGGTAAATTCCCGGTTCAACGGTAAAAGTCATTCCGGGTGTGAGGATCATATCATTCTCAGCAAAGATATACGGTGGCTCATGGGCTTCCATCCCCAGCCCATGACCGGTGCGATGGATGAAGGCATG
>JAYELT010000058.1:0-2636 GCA_034717715.1 Chloroflexota bacterium
GGTTGTTTGTACCATTACTCAATGGTTCTGCTGGTTGAAAACTGCTGATTTCAACGATATTCACATCAGGCTCCATGCGGAAGAATCCCCATTGCCCATCACAGGTTATCCCCATGAAATTAAATTGCTGACCATCGGAACTTGAGCGGACTGCCAATCCCATGCGGTCAAACCCAGAACAAGCACCAAATTGGATCGTTGCTTCGACATAGGCGTTGTTAAGTTTTGGACTGGAGACATACCAGCTGTGCCAGTTGGCATTTGCGTTCGCTGTGAGGTTAAGCGCTCCGCTGTCAACTTTAAAAGTCGCTTGAACAGAATCAAAGTCCCATGGACTGCTGCTACCGCTGAAATCTTCTGTCCAGTCTGGAGCTCCTAATTGCTGTGCGGGGTCATCTGGGTTCTGAGTTGCAGTCGGGGTTTCGGTGACAGTGACCGTCGCGGTCGGTGTGTTCATCGGTGGGATTTCGGTTTGAGTATTTGTTGGCGCGGTTGTATCGCTTGGCGCAGGCGACGTATTTGTAGGAGCTTCGGTCAGCAATCTCGCAACCTGTGTAGCAACAATATCTACGGTTGGTTCCGTATTTCCCGGCAAACTACAACTCATTAAGCAAAACAAAGGAATCAGCATGCATAAGAAAAGACGTAGTTTTTTCATGGGAGGCTCCTTGATGGTTGACAGAGTGGCCTTGTTGATATTATAAGGTTATCATGGTGTAAACGCAACTTGACTTCTTTATACCCGTTAATGATTAATGGGAAGCTCCTATCCTGATGTTTACAGAAGAAAAAGTAAACTCAGGTATAATCTGTTCTGTTAATTTTCTTTGTTATAAGGAAGGCATAATGGATATTTTTAATAAATGTTATCAGTACTCTACTGCCAAGGACGCTAAGGAAGCCGGGATCTATCCCTATTTCATCCCGCTGGATGAAAACGAAGGCACTGAGGTGATCTACGATGGTCGTCATATTATCATGTGTGGTTCAAATAATTATCTTGGGCTGACCACGCATCCTAAGGTACGTCAGGCAGCCCTGGATGCGATCATGCGCTACGGCACAAGTTGTACAGGTTCCCGCTTTCTCAATGGGAATATGTCGCTTCATGAGAAACTGGAAGACGCCCTGGCGGATTGGGTTGGGAAAGATGCCGCCCTGGTATTTTCCACGGGAATGCAGGTTAATTTAGGGACGATCAGTGCCATTGTCGGTCGTGGCGATATTGTGATCCTGGATAGAGAGGATCATGCCAGCATTGTGGATGGTGCCTTCCTAAGCAGTGGAAAAATTGAGCGTTACCGCCACAATGATATTGAACACCTCAGGCGAGTTTTAAGCAGTCTTCCAGCGGACAAAGCGAAACTGCTTGTTGTGGATGGGTTATTCAGCATGGAGGGAGATATCGCACCGTTACCTGAATTATCTCCATTGTGTAAAGAATATGGCGTTCGCTTGATGGTGGATGATGCTCATGCGATGGGTGTCCTGGGAGGTGGACGGGGTACAGCTGCTCACTTCGGCATGACTGATGATGTGGATTTGATCATGTCAACCTTCAGCAAGTCTTTTGCTTCTTTGGGTGGATTCATTGCAGGTGAAGCGGATGTGGTGGATTATATTAAGCACACTGCTCGCAGCCTGATTTTCAGTGCCAGTATCCCTCCTGCTAATGCAGCGACTGCTCTGGCTTCACTGGAAGTGATGCGTGAGGAACCAGAGCGGATTGCCAGGGTCAATGAAATTGGCGATAAGATGCGGCAAGAATACCAGAGACTTGGTTTTGATACGGGTGACTCCGTGACGCCCGTCATTCCAATAATTATCGGAGATAACGATCTGACGTTTATGACCTGGAAATTATTATTTGAAAACGGAGTCTTTGTCAATCCTATAATTTCTCCTGCAGTTTCTGTTGGACGCCAGCTTCTGCGAACAAGCTACATGGCAACACATACGGATGAACAACTCGATCGTGTACTGAGTATTTTTGAAAAAGTGGGAAAGCAGTTAGGTATTATTTAGGGGTTTACTATAGCCAAGATTAAAAACAGCGGTTAGCCTTTTGGCTAACCGCTGTTTAATTTAAATACTATTTTATTTTGCTATGGAATGTTCCAATAGCGAATTTCGTCAACCCAAACTGTTAAGTCTTCTACATTCGTACCGCCAACGAAAACACCAAAACTTCCGTTCAGATAAACAGTGTTTGTGATTTCTTTGATTTTTTGACCGTTGATGTACAAGGTTAGGTTTTTACCTTCAGCCATCACACCAAGTTTGTTGATTCCGTTTTCTGCAGTATTAACAGCATCGCTAGCTGTCCACTCAACAAGGGAAGACATTGTCTGACCATCCCAGCGGCGCAAGTTGTACTTTCCGTCGCATGTGATGCCAAAAAGATAGCCCTTATTGGCGTTAGCGTTTGCAGGCACACGGAACATCATACCGAAATGATCATTGCCCTGGCATTTTGGTGATTGTAACTTAACTTCAAGATAGGAGTCTCCCAGGAAGGGCCAGGTAAGACGCCAGCCATCGAATTCGGTATCCGCTGTCAATTTTAGATAACCATCCTCAAAAACGATGGTTGTATATTCACTGAAACCAGTAGGCCACCCATCCCCATTTTCCAT
>JAYELT010000058.1:2736-41012 GCA_034717715.1 Chloroflexota bacterium
GATACTAATATCGCCAGAAGGATAAGTGAGATTACTGTAAATTTCTTCATTAGTTACCATCCATTTCCTTTTCTAGAATAATGAATTTCTTTCTATGGACGTGAAAAAGTTCAAAATCGTTCCCTCCAAACAGATTTTAACACGATTTCACGAACCTGTGTATTCCTGTGCAAGAAACTTGCCAGAATTGGATCTTCTTATATTTATTGGTATGGTAAAATATTTTAGATCAAGGCTTGTCATTATAATGACAGCCAGATTTTATTTTAATCAGGAGATGTTCATCATATGGAAGCGCTTTTAGCGATTTTTTCCATTCTTTACATTTTTTGGCCGTTGATACTTTTATTTGGCACGCGTGAACTTCTTAGGAAAGGTCACAGCCTTTCAGAACGCATCCGGTTGGGGATGCGTCAGGTTTTTAGCGCCTGGCTCGTTTGGGCATTTTTCCTTGTTTTCATCTATTGGCGTGGTGAACGCCCTATACTTCTCCTGTCAGAATCGATTAACCATCTATTGTTTATTCTCCTGGGTATCATCACAGGTGGGGTGACGGTTGGTTGGATGTTGGTTGGCTGGCGGGATCAACGCATCAAGTTATCGGATGCAGAAACACTGGATGATCTTTTAGCTTTGTCACCAACTTCATTTGAAGCCCTGGTGGCTGAATTGTTTTCAAGCTACGGTTATCAAGCAGAAACAATAGGTGGAAGTTCAGATCATGGTGTGGATGTGCTGGTTTACACTGATCAAGGCAAGAAATGGGTGGTGCAGTGTAAACGGTACAAACATTCTGTGGGCGAGCCTGTTGTGCGAGACCTTTACGGCACAATGCTTCATGAGGAAGCACAACGGGCATATCTGATCACTACAGGCAGTTTTACACGTCAGGCACTGAATTGGGCAGAGGAGAAGCCTATTGTGCTGTATGATGGTGAAGCTCTTATTACCCTTATCCAGCGAACAAAGAAGATCAAGAACCTGCTATCTAAATGATCAGGCAGTGAGAACAAAACCAGCGATTTGTTGGATCAGCTTTTGGACCTGGATGCCATGTAAGAGGTTGGGGATAAAACTGATATCCGAAGCTCCACCCAAAAACAGGTAGTGGTTATGCACCAGGGCACGCAGCCATCCTGAGGGGGTATAGCTGGAGGGATATTTCGTCAGAGGTAGGTAGTCGCTGTTTACTTCGTGACGACGCCATCCTTCACCAGGCAGGTAGCTCTCATAAATGTCAGGCTGAGATGTGTTATACAGCAGGGTGCCACGTGTCCCCCGGATCTCAAGAATGAGATGATCGCCGGTGCCAGGTGAAACCCGGCTTGCGACAAATGTGCCAATCGCACCGGTGATGGGTTCTTCAATCATTGCAGTAGTGCATAAATCAGAGTCTTCAGGGACATCGGGATAGCCTCCACTGGCTGCAGCAGCCTTTACAACCAATGTATCACCTAAAAATGCTGTCAACAGACTCAGAATATGTGATCCGAGATCAGCAGTTGCACCGTGAAGCGGAATGGGTAGTAATCTATCAGCGCGATATTTTCTGTATTCGGCGTTAAGGTAACTGCTGTGGAGATATTCGATGCGGAATTGCACTGGATTACCGAAAACGCCGCTTTGCCAATGTGCTAAGGCTTTTCTGATGGCGGATTTTTGAAGGAATTGGAATCCGACCATGATGAATTTGTTTAGATTGCGCGTATTCAGTGCTTCCAAATCAAAGATATCTTGCTGCGTGGTTCCAATCGGCTTTTCTACATAGATACGTTTGAGATTAGGCATATGGGCTGCTTTGAGCAGCTGAGGTGTGTGGGTTTGATTGGGACCAAGAATATAGAGGGCATCCAGGTCCTCACGCTGCCAGATTTCTTGAGGTGGAGAGGTTTCGCTGAAACCATACACCTCGGCAAAAGCCTCGCGGCTCTCATGGGTACGGGTAGCGACGACAGCTTTTTCGATGGTAGGAGCATCTGGATAGTAATACTTCAAGGTATCCAATGCATATGCATGTGATTTGGCAATTGAGCCTGCACCTAAAAATCCAATACGCAAGGTGTTTTTCAATGGGTATCTCCAGTTATAATCAATAAGAGGGCATTTCCCCGCAGCTTGCTGCGAGATTACCCCACAAAATCTGTCCCGAAGGGTGAAATCCTATAATGCCCAGTAGCTTGCTGCGGGGATAAGGATTTCAAAGATTTTGGATTTACTTTATTGATATAGATCACTTCTTTACCAGTTGTGGTTTTGATATTAGTTTAGATGTAAGATAAGAACCCAACCTTCTCCTTCTTGTTGTGCACCATCTTCAATTGGGAAACTTGTGCTCAATTGAGGTGTTCCCTCCCAGGGGAAGGTTGTCATAACACCTTCCACGATAACCTCTACCGTCTGTGACCCATTCATTACAAGATTGACGTTTAGCACTCCTTTCTCATCTTTGGAAACACATTCACCACTGACAGTTGTATCTCCTTCGAATTTCACTGTAAACGAACCCCATTCGGCTTCCAGGACATCTTCATAATATTGAACCGGTCCTCCCCCTTCAACTAAAAATGCATCACCTTCATGTTTTACGATAAACGGGATTTCCGCCATCGTATAAGGTTTCAGACCGACAGCATCAGAAGGCCCGATTAATAATTGCAGTTCAAGTGTTCCTGAGAGGTCTTTACAGGGATCAGAAACAGGAAGTACACCCCCACCACCGTTTATCGTCGTCGGTGTTGGGGTAGCTTTTGAGGTTGTATTGAAACCAAATCTAGAGAAAAGACCACATCCCAATGTCATTAAGCACGTCAAAGCTATTGCTGTCCATAAACCCCATCGATTATTCTTGTTGCGCATCGTTGCCTCCAATTAAAGCCGGTTTCCAAAGTATACAATATTTTTGTATCCCAACCCGTATTTTCCTCTTAATATTGGTTGAGATATTTGCGATTATTATAATCCCTAGATTAAATTAGGTGATATTTCTCAAAATATTATCACCATGATTATTTAATATTGATGGTTGGATTGACATAGAGCATCAAACAAATTAATAAACATTTCTCAGGATGAATTTCCTTCGCAGTAGAATCAAACTGCATAATGCGTATTAATTTTCTAATCAATGAGCAATTTTAATACTTTAACCATAGGATCTCATAGGGCTTAATTTTTAATTTTAAAAATCCCTTTATGGGTGAAATAATTGCATTTGTCAAAATGCATTTAAAGGTAGAATTGTTATCAATACCGAAACTCTGTAATTCAATAGCTAATTCTATTGACTGACCACCAATGTTATGTAAACAGAGAATTTTCGAGTTCTTATGCGGTGAAATTCTAATAAGTGAGAAGACGGATGGGTGAATATGAAGGATTTTTTGCTTACCAAATGGGTGAAAAGCAGAGTCTTCCCGGCGTATTTTTAATAATCTGGAAAAGCCCTTGAAAATGATGTGTCTAATAGAATTTGCATCTGATAATTCTGCGATGAGATCATTGATGTTTAATTTTTGTCGATTGATTGTCCTGTAACGACCTGTTTGTACCACCCCCTCTCTCCAATTTCTAGAACCGAACAATGAATGGAAATATATCCCTGGGACACCACGCAGTGAAAGCATGATCGCATGAGAAGCTAAAAATCTTTTAGCTGCCAATTCTTTATTTTTCTCTATACTATCGGATGTACATATTGCGTCTAGAAAATTGATGTTTAATTCATAAGGGCTCTTTGTGCCATCCTCATTACTTTTATAAGAGATAAAGCCTCCCCTTGCCTTTACAAGCTGGACGACCTTCTCAACCTCACTTTCTGGGAGTATTCCTTTTACAGGCAACATACCAATTCCATCATGACAGGCAAGGAAATTGAAAAATGTCGTTTGGTGTGATGGGAGATCAAGTGTTTCTGCCCAATCCGATAAAAAATTAATATTTCCAGATATAAAACTATGCAGGGTCAGAAGCGGTAACGCAAAATTATAAACTAATTGGGCTTCATTAGTTCCATCGCCAAAGTACGCAATATTATCTTTATGTGGAATATTCGTTTCTGTTATGATGACAACATTAGCTGCAACGAGATCCAGAACTGTCCGCATTAATTGAACAAAACGATGTGTTTGAGGAAGGTTGATACAATTCGTGCCAAGTTCTTTCCACACATAAGTTACTGCATCGAAACGGATGAATTCAGCTCCATGTAAGACATAGAATAGAATGATATCAATCATTTCAATAAGAACGTCTGGGTTCTTAAAATTGAGGTCTACCTGGTCTGCACTAAAGGTGGTCCAAACCAATTTTTCCCCGTCGTTTGTCATAAAGGGTGTCACAACTGGTGTAGCTCTTGGACGAAAAACCTTAGATAGGTCAGTATCCGATTCCACTGTTGTAAAGAAGTTTGCTTTATCAGGATCGCACCGAAGAAATCCTTGGAACATAGCACTTTGGGTTGAACAATGATTGATTACAGCATCAAACATCAAACGAAAAACTTGATTTAAGTGAGAGATATCACTCCAACTACCAAAATCCGGATTAACATGACGGTAATCAATAACCGCGAATCCATCATCAGAGGAAAACGGATAAAAAGGAAGAATATGAACTGTGTTTATTAAACCAACAAGATATTCCTTGAGCACTCTCCCCAAAGTTTTTAATGGCTTTTTTCCTTCATCTCTTACCATATCACCATAGGTTATCAGGATAATATCTTTCTCGTTGATCGTCTCTTTTTTATCAAGTTTGACCAAATTAGGATGATCCTGTTTGAATTGTTTTAACAATGCAATCAACTTGGCATAAATTATTGGTGCATTATTCTCCCCATAAAGAAAATTCAAATGCTCGAGTAACTTAGTCTCAGGTTTTATCATCGTATTTTATCAATCCCACATTAGATTATTCAGATACTTCCGTAATGCATCGAGCGAGAAATGCTCCTTCCCCAATCTAAAATTATTGTCAACACAATGTGAACGTCTTCCCTTGTCTGTTAACAACTCAACAGCTTCATCAGCAGCTTTTCGAATCTTACCGGTTGGAATCTGAACCAGTCCCAGATCATCATAGCCCGCTATCCTTGAGCCCAAAGAAACCATATCAAATCCCTTCGGTTTGATATCTGCAGTGAATACAGGATACTCAAAAATCATTATCGGCAATTTTGATCGTATTGCTTCTAAAAATTGGTTTCCCCATCCTTCCCACAAACTTGGATAAGTCACAAAATCCGCAAACACATATGTATCCCATAGAGAATAAATCTTTTTTCCATTGTTAATTTTCCGCTCATGACCGATCATATCCTCAATGTGAATCATATCCACACCTGCTTTTTTTGCTTTTAACTTCAGGTTCTCTAAATATGTCCCTGTCATATCATCTCGTCCATATCCGGCCAGAACCAACACAATTCGGTTGTCTTGTTTGAATTGTTTGCCATTATACAAGTTGCGTGTGATTATTTTCGCTCGTTGCTCAGGTGTATCCAGGGCTTTTACAAAATCAATTGCTAATTCGATTCCCTTTCGTCGGACAATACGTGTCGCCTGGAGAATAAGGAGATCATTTTCCTCTAGCCCAATTCGTTTCCTGAAATCCGAATTAAATTCATCTTTTTGCCAATATGGTGGATCAAAGTCGAACACGTTAGGTACAATAGTTGAAGAAATCCCTTTTCTCTCAGCTAACTCCTTTTTCCCAAAGCTGTTTATTACGACATGCTTTATCATTGGATCCCTGGGAGGGTAGTATTTATCTATCATCTCGATCACAGTCGAGCATGTTAATGAGATTTTCTTTCGCTCCCAATAAAAATCATGGTGGTGTGCAAGAGCTGGTAAGTTGAAATCTCGGCGCACATTCTCCAAAGCGATACCAACTGCCGGATTAGCAGCTACACTCCATACGTTTTGAGGAACTAGAAAGTTTATCTTGTTTTCAAAAATGAATTTTCCGAATCGTTCCTCTAGGATATTGACCCAACGAAACAATTCATCACGATAACCATCGTTATCAAAATCAGATAGCGTATCAAATGTATTGAAATTCAATCGTTCGATTTCAGATATATGATGATACATTTCTTCAACCAGAGTACCATCAGCACTTCCCAGGTCCCCAGCATAAAGAAACGTTGAGTGCCCCATTTCTTCGAATACCTTCTGCCATTTTTCTAACTCAAGAGAAACACCATCGGTTCGACCGACTTGATAGTGAAAAATTCCAATATTCTTTTTCCCATTCATTGAAAACCTTTGCTCCATGCCAGAATTCTATTAAAATTTCCAAATATCCGCAAACGGCATTTTTGCCACACCTATCTGAGTATCAGCTCCACCATAATACACATAGATTTCATCGTCAAAAACTGCTTGCCCACAACTGAAAACAACATTAGGTATATAACCATTAATTTCCCATTCTAATTCTGGTTCAAGTATTGGTTCAGTTTGTCGGGTAATCACTTTTTCAGGATGCTCAAGGTCCAATAGTGCTGCTCCCAGACTATACTTCTGATCTCTGCTAACGCCATGATAAATTAAAAACCAACCATCAGCAGTTCTAATCGGAGGACCTGCAATCCCTATTTTCTCATTTTCCCATGTTGATTCTGGGATAACCTTCATCACTACTCGATGATTTTTCCAATTGACCAGATCATCTGAATAAGCCAGCCAAATATCCGGTGCACGCCGATGAAACATGACATACTGCCCATTAATCTTCTCAGGGAACAGCGAGGCATCCTTGTTTGGTTCATTCAACATGACACCATGTCGTTTCCAGTCAATCAGGTTTTGAGAAGTTGCAAGGCAAATCCTGTAATCACCATTGAAACGTCCACCAAATCCTGTATACATCATATAGAAAGTATCTTTAATCTTCACGATCCTTGGGTCTTCTGGACCACGTAATTCTTGAGGTGTATCATTTGATAAAATTGGTTTCGTTAAGCGATTAAATTCGATTCCATCTTTGCTGATCGCATACCCAAAATTGTTAATATACTTCCCCTCAAGACCATTTGATGCAATGTTGGTTGTTCGATAGACCAAATGAACCAGCCCAGCATGATAAATTGCTCCACAATTAAAAACAGCAGCAGCCTCCCATGCATGATCAGGGTTTGGTGTCAGAATTGGTTCTGATGAGATTCGTGATAACTTCATAATGAGTTCAACCTCCAAGATCTGTGTAGTTTCCAGGTTATCGTCTCCCACCAATTCCCATCCCAGTCCTCGCTATAAAACTCTAAAAAGTGAAAAGTATTAGCCTGGAATTTTCCCTTTGGAATGGGTGCATCTTTTAACCATTCAAGTATCTGTGGATACATTTCATTTGTAATATCACGGAATGCGAGGGTTACATGCCCCTTGAATGGTAACCCTAAGTCCGATTTGATAAAATCACAATCCCCAGCGATATACGGCCGGATAATTTCAACTACAGCTTCTCTGAAATCAAGCATGGTTTGGTTATTTGTTCCATCAATCTCGTCCAACCTCAGAACAATACTGATTGGTTTTGTATAGCACCCATTGAACTCAACCATAAATGGTTTTTGAGCATTGAGAAATGTATCTAATTCTTCTATTAATGTTTCAATCGGCCTTTCATTTGATTTAAAAAATCCTTTGATCGTACAATGAACCTGGAATCTACCAGCAGCCGACAACCCGTACTGCTTCTTTAGCATTGAATGGATTTCAGCAATATCTTTTGCAATATGATAGGGAGGAACCAAAAAAAATGCGAACCGGGATTGTTTTTTCATATTATTGTTCTTCATCTGGAATTAATCGAAGCGTGAGAATTTGATATGGTTTAATTTCTAACTCAACCTGATTTCTTCCAATCAATTTCAATTGCCTTTGAGTTTTTTCCAATAGGTTCACTTGAAACGCTGATTGTATCAAGAAACCTGTTTGGATCGTCACTATGTTGCGCTTCCTCTGACTTTCATAAAGACGGATGATGATTCCATTTCCATCCTCCTTTTCTAATACAAAAAACTATTGTCCTCCACATGATTCACGAATAATCAATGTGGGTTTTATAATAATTTTTTGATCTTCTATCACATCACCTTTCAATATGCGGACAAGCATATCACAAACTATCGAGCCGATCTTATAAATCGGTTGGTGAATTGTTGTTAACGATGGCAAATTATTTTCTGCTTGAGGAATGTCGTCATAGCCTACAACTGCAAGGTCTTCCCCTATTCTCAATCCTCGCTTTTGTGCAGTTATTATCACACCAAGGGCCATCAAATCGTTGCATGTCACAATTGCAGTAGGTGGATCGGGATAGTCGAGTAAGATTTCTGTTTGTTTCAATCCGCTTATCTGGGTTAAATCCCCAACTTTGACCATTGTATTCGGAAGATCTAGATCATGCTCTTTCAATGCCTGCTTTAGACCTTCCAGCCGTTCGTGAGCAAACATTAGATAATCAGGTGCACCAATAAAGGCAATCTTTCGATGGCCTAATTGCACCAGGTGATCAGCAATCATCTTCATAGCATATCGATTATCTACATCAACAAATGGAAAAGGACAACTACCTTCTGTTCTTCCAAAGGCAACAAAAGGAAAATTAATGCTGCAAAGGTATTTAATTCGTGAGTCATCTCTTCGTGTGCGTACAAGAATGAAACCATCTACACGATAACTTTGGACCTTGTTTTGATAACTATGCATTTCTTCTTCACTAATTGGGTGAGTGGATACAAGGATGTCATATCCTAATTTAACCGCTGTATTACCAATACCAGCTAAGAATTCAGTAAAAAAAGGGTCCGTAAATCGAGGTCCATACGTAGGAATAACAAAACCAATTGTATCTGTAGATTTTTTTTGTAGTCTCTGAGCAATAATATTCGGTGTATAGCCAATTTCCGCAGCAACTTGTTCAACCAGCATCCTAGTTTCAGGACTAACATCATCATAACCATGTAAAGCGCGTGATACGGTTGTAATTGATTTCCCTACTTTTTCAGCAATATCCTTGAGAGTCGCTGTATTCGCTTGCAATTTTGACAACCTTATTATCAAAACATCTTGGATTAAATTCGAGTATAAACCAAAACGTTTTGGGAGTCAATAGAGAAATGTGCGGTGTTTCTGTCAAGATCTTCCAAATTGATCCACAAATCAGAGAACTCCCTTTGGGTGGGTAAGTTCCATGAATGTTATTGTCCACAGCTGATGATTGGTATATGATATGTGTAAATCAGGGATACACTGCCCGACTTTACTAATCCAATTGTGTCACTGTTTGCGGCTTGAATTACCACTTTCCCCAATTGCAAATAATGAAGATGGAATATTGGTAGTAGCCTATGGTACTCAAAGTCATTTAAATGCATTAAATCAAAAACCGCTTACGTACCGATGAGGTTTTTGTAAGCGGACTAAAGTCGGGGCGCTGGGATTCGAACCCAGGGCCTCTTACACCCCATGCAAGCGCGCTAGCCGGACTGCGCCACGCCCCGATTTCAATTTTTATTATAGCCGCCTTTAGGATATTTAGCAAGCAAAAAATAACTTGTTTTTCTTTGTGAGACAAAGGTTAAGGTCTAGTTCAATCGCACTTTTTCTTATATGCTTCTGATATAATGTTCAAGAACTAAGATTATTTTACCTGGAGGTATGATGGTGCCAATTCTGGAAGTTCGAAATCTTGTTAAAAAATATGGTGATCTTGTTGCAGTCAAGGGGATATCCTTTGATGTTGACGAGGGAGAGATCTTCAGTCTCCTTGGTCCTAATGGCGCCGGAAAAACCACCACAATTTCAATCCTTTCCACACTTTTTAAGCCGACCTCAGGGGATGCCTCTGTTTGCAGTTATTCAGTTACCAAGGAACCGATGGCGGTCAAACGTTCCATTGGTGTCGTCCCGCAAGAGATTGCACTATATGAGGATTTGACAGCTCTTGAGAACCTGAAATTCTGGGGGAAGATGTACGGTCTGTCTGGCAAGTCTCTTTCGATGCGCATTGATGAGATATTGGAAAAGATTGGGTTGAAGGACCGCGCCAAGCAGCGAATTAAAACATATTCTGGCGGGATGAAGCGACGTGTGAATATTGGGGTGGGATTGCTGCATAGACCGAAACTGCTTTTTATGGATGAACCCACGGTGGGTATTGATCCGCAGTCTCGCCGTTCTATCCTCGAATCGGTCAAAGAACTCAACAGATCCGGCATGACCATTCTCTATACAACACACTACATGGAGGAAGCACAGGAGCTATCCGATCGTGTGGGCATCATCGATTATGGCGAGTTGATCGCTCTTGGCACACAAGCCGAGTTGACAGTACAGGTTGGTGAAACTGACACACTTATCCTCCACCTTGGAGAGAATGAGGACCCGATCAATCTTGCTAAAGAGCTTCTTTCTATGGAGGGTGTGCTTCAAGCCAATCCAACAGATCATCAGGTAGCGATCGTCACACCATCTGCTGAGGAACTGCTGGCGCCCGTTGTTAGCCGGACAAATGAATTGGGTATCCACATTTACTCTGTGGATATGCGTGAACCAAATTTGGAGGCGGTCTTCTTGCATCTGACTGGCCGCGCGTTGAGGGATTAAGGTCATGCA
The DNA here is from genome assembly GCA_034717715.1 of Chloroflexota bacterium. Classification (GTDB taxonomy): domain Bacteria; phylum Chloroflexota; class Anaerolineae; order Anaerolineales; family Anaerolineaceae; genus Brevifilum. Next base: position 13,359 of record JAYELT010000058.1, read on the forward strand.
AATTAGAAAATTATTGTTAATTGCTATAAAGGATTTGCGTTTGATCTTTCGTGATCGTTCCGCTTTGGTTTTAATGCTGCTGGCGCCATTTGTGCTTACTTTGGGCATGGGAGCTCTTACCGGGGCATTTTCAAGTGACAATGATATTGGAATCAGCAATATTCCTGTGGTGATTGTCAACGAAGATGAAGGGGAATTGGGGAAGGCACTTGTTGATGTGTTTCTATTACCAGAACTGGCAGACCTGGTGGAGCCCAAGAAAATGATGGATCTTGACGCTGCAAAATTACTTGTGGATGAAGATCAAAGTACAGCAATGATCCATATTCCTGTTGGTTTCACCGATAGCATCATCACGAAAGCAGAGGTTGATGCTGAAAGTGAAACGGCAAAAATTTCGTTCTACACGAATCCAACGATGCCGACCAGCGCAGGTGTATTGCAATCCATCCTTGAACAATTCGTTAATAAAGTAAAGGTCGGAAGCGTTTCGAGTCAAGTTATTGTCACGCAGCTGCTTGAAGAAAGCCTCATCACACCTGACCAGGCTGTTATGGTCGGCAGGAACGTTGGCCGTGATATTGCACAAAAAGCCGCTGATCCATCATCGATTGAGATTAGAAATGAGACAGCTGACGAGGAAGGGATAAAATTTAATATCCTGGCTTATATGGCACCTGGTATGGCGGTTATGTTCCTCATGTTTACCGTTACTTATGGTGGAAGATCGTTATTAGTGGAGAACCAAAAAGGAACACTCCAAAGGCTTTTGGTTGCGCCAACATTTCAGGCTTATGTGCTTGGTGGTAAGGCTGTTGGTATATTGCTTACAGCGATCGCACAAATGCTTATCCTAATCTTAGGTACCTCCTTACTCTTTAAGCTGCAATGGGGGGATATGGTTGGAGTTATCCTGCTTATCTTGGCAGCCGCATTTGGTGCAACAGGATGGGGTATCTTCTTCGCAGCTATCCTTAAAACCCCCGGTCAGGTCGCTGTGACAGGTTCTGCGGTAATGCTGCTTTTTGGTGTCCTTGGTGGTAGTTTCTTTGACTTGAGCATGCTGCCAGATTGGATCCGAGTGATCAATAAAATCACACCCAACGCATGGGCGATTGACGGTTTTTATATCCTATCGTTGGGCGGTAAGTTGACCGATATTCTTCCAAATATTTATGCGTTGTTGATCATGGGAGCTGTATTTTTCTTGATTGCTGCGTTTTGGATTCGAAAACATGGGTTGGCAAGGAAGTGAGGTGATTGTGAAAAAGATATTGGCGATTATCTTAAAGGACACCCTGATCAGATTCACAAGCCCTGTTGAATGGTTGTTTTTCTTTATCTTGCCAGTTGTTTTCATTCTTCTGCTAAGTGGTGGCACAGGTCCATCAGCAGATCAACGTATCCATTTGGAAGTGGTAGACCAAGCCCAATCGGAACTGTCAGAGATGCTGCTTGCTGAATTGGAGAAATCAACATCCGTCAAACCAGTACTGACGACGTTTGAGAATGCGGTTTCTGATTTTGATTCTCGCCAGGCTTCAGCTATCCTGATCATTCCGAAGGACTTTTCCCTTGCTATGGCACAAAAAGGGGTTATTGAAGTGGAACTCAGGCAGCAAAAAAACAACTTAAATGCTCTAATAGATCAACAGGCAGTTCAGGTTGGCGTTGGAAGGGTCTCGAGTTTGGTAGATATTGCTAATGCCAGTGTGGAGAATGCAATCTCGTTTGGATTATCTGAGTCAGAAATTGACCAAAAAAAATATTTCAATGATGCATTTCTTTCAGCACAAAGAACGATGTTGGAAGTGCCTGAACTCGTCAATGTCATTGAAGGAAATACGGTAGACACGATTAATTATGATCCCCGCGCCAATAGTGTTGCTGGGCAGATGATCACCTGGGTATTCATCCCGTTAATTGGGCTTTCAGCGATGTTTGCAAGTGAACGACAGGGAGGGACTCTACGTCGGATTTTGGTTGCCCCCACCAGTAAAGCACTAATTATTGGCGGTACCGTATTAGGCCAGGTGCTTACTGCAGTGATCCAGATGATCGTATTACTCACTTTTGGAACACTGATCATGAAGATAAATTGGGCAGAATCACCGCTTGCTTTGTTATTGATCATCATTACATCTACATTATCAGCAGCAGCATTAGGTACGATGTTAGGGACCTTTGTCAAGACCGAAGGACAGGGCAATGGTCTTTCCATAATGATTGGCATGGTGATGGCGATGATGGGAGGATGCTGGTATCCGATTGAACTCTTCCCAGAAGTTATTCGTTCTGCTGCCAAGGTACTGCCAACAACCTGGGCTATGCAGGGATTTCTTGATATTGCAGTGCGAGGTGTAGGACTGTCAGGTGTGCTGCTTGAAAGCAGCATTCTTTTCGGGTTTGCATTACTATTCTTTGCAATTGGCGTATGGCGATTCAGGTACGAGTAGTTGTTCTCTGGCAGGTAAATCTAACGTTATCTGAATTTTGCCACGGAAATCAAACTAACTTCATACAGGATGGTTTTGCCCCCACGATATTGTTGATTAAGGGACAACGCCGGCAGCGTAAAAAGTGGGGATAAATAAGACGCGCTCCCCATTTGCCCTGGCTGTTTGGTCTAATTTTTGATATCCTAACAAGATTTCGTTTGATAATTGATCGGCTAAATCAGATTGAATAGTCAGCCATTCTATCTCATTATGCTGCTGCCCTTCTTTTGCTTTCCATTGAGCACCTAGAATTCCAGTTTCAACCTTATAAAAACCTGCGTTATTGAACAGCATGCCCAGTTTGCGTCCCATGCTGGTATCTGCCCCTTGTGCTTGCAGAGAATGGGTTTGTTGTTCTCCTAACTGATCAAGAGTTGGCGGGTAATCAATTCGAGATTGGTAATCCGGCTCAGCCAGTGCGATCACACAGCCCCCTTTTTTAGTCACCCGTCGCATTTCCCCCAGGATGTGACCTGGATGCTCTACCCATAATAGCAAATAATGACAGAAGCTGATGGCAAAGCTGTCATCAAAAAAGGGGAGATTATAACCGTTTGCCTGAACCAAATTGAAAGTATTCTCTAAGTTTTGTGCAAAGCACAGGCAGTTTCGATCAATGTCGATACCGGTGAGAGAATAATCACCTTCTACCAGCAGCGACTCCAAGATAGCACCAGTACCTGATCCAACCTCCAAAATCTTATCACTGGTGTGAAGATCAGCCCGGCTGAAGAGATGCTTGCGGATTTCTTCGGTCCATTGTGCTTGCTGCAAATAACGACGGTGCCAATCACTGAGAGATAGTGGGGACTGGTTGGCTGGAATTATTTTTTGTTCCAGATATCCTCCCAAGGGTCTGTCAGGAAGTTGCCCATGATTTGGTCGTACATGCCCTGGGCAGGTAGAACATCACCATCAGGTTCAATATAAAGCCAGGCTTTCCCGGCTCCCTCAGGAGGTTTCTGTGAGTCAACTGCCTCCTCCAACTCCAATGCGACGGGATTATTGCTTGAATATGGAACGGGCATATCCCAAACCAGGTCTAATTGGAGCACAGCAGCTGCATCACGCAACTGCTGCAGTTTTTCGGTCATGTCCTTATCGACGGTGCTCAAAGAAAGGGCATTGGCTCCCATTTCTGCTAATCTTTTGATATGAGGATTTAGAACCTCGTCTTTTCTCAGTGTTAGATGGACTGTCGTAAATATGTCTTCTGCAAGAACCGTCTCCAAAATCTGCCACATTTCTTGTTTATTTGCATCTAAGACGATCATCAAATGGTCCAATCCATTCCTGAGGAGTGCATTGCGATAGTCGTCATTACCCAACTTAAGACCATCCGTAAGTAGTCCTGTGACCAATCCCAATTCCTCAGCTTGTAAAACCAGATCAGGAAGGTCTTCTCTGAGTGTGGGTTCGCCACCTGTGAATAGTAAATGGGGAATACCAATATTAGCGGCTTTATTTAGGATGATGCCCCATTCCTCTGTGGAGAGTTCCCGATCAACCCGGTCAACAGGGGCATGTTCTATATGGCTGCCTTCACCAACACGGTAAGTCAGTGCACAATCCATTCGGTAGGGTGCGGCAATTTCAACGCTGTAGGGTTCCTGCCTTTCAATGTCGAGATAGGTGACAGGGTCGAGGTCAGGTGTGTGTATCAGCGTATCGATTTTGTCCTTGAATGCCATGAAATCGGCTTTGATCTGGGATTTGTCAACCTGGTATCTTTTTGAAACCTGGTCAATTACAATGTTCACTTCAGTTTGCTGGATTATATGATAGGCGAACTCCACAGCGGTTTGATTCAGGTGCAGCACCGTTGCAGCATTAATAACCAATATCCCTGATCCATCCTTCTCAATTCTAAGGTGAAGTCGGTATTGTTCACTTGCATCTGATGGACTTTGGAAAGAGTACATACCAGGTGGGAGGGGCTCTTTATTTGAAAAGAATGCCTTGATATTCTGAAAAAGATTTTGCTTATCCATTTTATTTACTCCGTTCACTTTGTACTGATTGAAAAAATTGGATTCTGGATGGGATCAATTGTTTGATGTTCCCTGGCCAGCGGACACCCGCCACCGCATTCTGGAAAGAAATCACAGTGTTTACAGCCCTCAGGAACGTCACTTCGGTTCCTTAATTTTAATGCCAGAGGATGTTTCCAGATTTCTTCCCAAGCGACTTCAAGCAGGTTTCCTAGAGAGTGATAGTAGGATTGACAGGGAATAACATCGCCGTTAGGTTCAACACACATGTTATATAAAGCTGCCGTACAACCTTTTACACCAAGGTTGAGCTGAATTGGGTTGAAATGGCAGTATTGTGTAGGTGTGTACCAGATCAGCTGCTGATGGTTCGATTCGGTAATCTCACGAGCAGTATCCAATAAAGGTGGCAGTTCTTCTTCTCGCAATCCTGTACCAACATCCTTACCTTTCCCTGCGTAAATAAGGGCATTCAATCCGATGGTAGGGACACCTAGCTTTGCCAGAAAATGCAATGTAGATTCTATCGTTTCGCAATTTTGCTTCAAAAGTGTTGTATTGGTCATCACGTAGAGGCGGCTGGCCAAGACATTCTTCAATCCAGCTACGGTTTCATCCCAGGCACCTTTTGCTGCTACCATGCGATCATGAATAACAGAATCATGGGATTCTAAGGTGATCTGAACATGATCGAGCCCAGCATCTATCAAGGCCTTTAAAAATTCGGGATTAGCCAATTTACGACCGTTGGTATTAAGACCAGTGATCAGCCCCTTTTCTTCTGCGTATTGGACCAGGTCCACCAATCCTGTAAATAGGGTGGGTTCACCTCCGGTGAACACCACATGCGGAATGCGTAAATCCCAAACCTTATCGATCACCTGTTTCCAATTGTCAACGCTCATTTCAGGGAATTGGCGTGAACGGGCATTATAGCAATGGCTGCAATTGTTATTGCAACGGTATGTGATTGCCAGGTCCATTCGATAGGGGGCACTTGGCTTAGCACTAAATGGAGCAGTGGTTTCAAGGTTCAGGTCACAAATGGGACAGGCTCCATTGGGTTCAAGTAACGCCTCAAGCTGCAAACTAAATTCTTGGAAATCCTGATGTGCTTTCGAGTGAGATACCTGGAACTTCTTATGGAGTGCATTGGAAATCTCCAGTTGTGATTTCCCTTCAAGATGCAGATACGCCATTATTGTGGCTGAAGGATTTAGGTGGATGACACGATTGGCATTAATTATCAATAATCCATGTCCATCAGGATCGATTCTAAGGTGAATGCGCGTTTTATGATCATTCTCTTCAAGTCTATAATGGAAAATCCCTTCTTCAGGTATGGATGATCGAGAAAAAACACGTAATAATTTATTGATAAGTGGATGATTTGGTTTCATTTTATTTTTCATCCCTCCTGGTGATAAATTTTCCAGGAGGGAAGGATTGTTCTCATGGGGATTAGCGACCGCCACCAGCACATGCACAGGCGCATCCAGCACATGCGCAAGCGCAGGCACAGGAACTACCGCCACCACCCCGGAATCCACCCGAACCGCTTCGAGTGGTGACCGGGATTGGGTTGGTACGATTGGTAATGCCTGTGGTGAAGGATGTCAGGTTGCCAATGGCACCTGCCGCCATCCCGGTCGTCCCATTGATCACGCCAGCAGAAAAATCTGAACCAGGGATGTGTGGTAATGAGGGGGTCCCACTGCCGGGAGGTTTTCCGATTGATCCACTGCCGCTTGTGCCAGTGTTGACACTGCCTCCAATGCTTTCACGATAACTCGGTGAGTAGCGAGGCCACCACATAGGCACAAATACAGGGCCACCGGTGAAGGTGCGGCGTGTGCGATCTTCATATTCATCGTCGAGCATCGTCCATTCAAGTGTCTGATCGTAGTATTCACTCTTAACCTGTGGGGTTTCTGCTTCTTCAACCATCTTCCAGGCTCTGCGCATGATGTCTTCATAGTAGGCAATCGTCTCCTTACGAGAAAAACCTTTCATTTTCTTGGAGACACTGTTGACGAGAGTAACCATCATTTTCTGCAGCGCATTCCGCCGTTTATTCTTTGGTGCTTTGAATGACTTTAGGAATTCCACTTCATAGGGATGTAATTTCTCTGGTAAGGGTTCAGAAACTTCAAGAGTTAGCGGATCCTGTTGTGTGACAATAGCAGCTTCCTTCTTAAGCGTTCCAAACAAGATCATTGTCATGACTTTGTCCATGGGTTGTTCCATCAGGATAGCTGCTTCAACAGCAGTTAGGCCGCGTTTAATGCCATGACCTTCAATTTTCATCTTTGGCGGGAGGTATTTCATTTTGCGCTTCTTTGCACCGACTGTGCCTTGATAAATGCTAAAGCCAAAAATCGCGGCGAAGAACAAACCGAATCCCACGCAACAAAAATTGCCGCCAAGGTAACTCAGGATAGTTGAGAAGAAACCTGGACCACCGGTAGAGGAACCTTGTTGGCCTTGTGTGTCTTCAGCAGCAATAGCTTCTGCGGGAACATAAGTATTTGGAAATGCTGCCCCAAATCTGTATTCCGAGTGTGTATTGGCCTGATCAGAGAACCAGGAGTAATATACACGATCTTCTGCTGCTGTCCTACCGATATCGTCTGGCTCGTTGTCCCCTGGCCATCTTTCCGGATAATAATAAACACCTTCTTCGTCTCCGACACCCGGTGGCAGGATAATGGTCATCCGGTATTCTGTTGAATCAGTTTTATCACCAGCAGGGTCAAACCAATTTGGGCTGAAGAGGAAGCTGGCGTAGTTTTCTCGATCTCCTTCATCATACTCATAAAGGACATTCTCAACACCAGGAATCCAGATGGTCATTATCCCAGATTGACCTGGTGGAATGGCCTTCTCTTCTAAATTAAGTGCAAATCCGTAGGTGACATAGGGGGAACCCTCGATTTTTGTAATGGGAAGATCATTAACCTGTGCTTCAATGACACTTTTATTAAATGCTGGAGTCGGCATCCCGACATCTACAAATTCGATCGTCGCACCGTTCGGTGCGTTTTGGAATTCCATATAGTAGGAAAGCGATAGCGTCCCATCTGCTTCAATGTACGCTTCCACTTCATACGCGCTTACTGTGTATCGGTAATCTTGTGCAGAAGCTGAGTTAGGTAAGGCAAATAGACTGATAAATATCAGTGATAGAAGAAATACTCTAAATGTTTTCATAGGTCACCACTTGGGTTCTTCTGTTAATTGATAGGTTGTTGAACAATGGGGGCATTCAACCACAGGAGCACCTGCAACCATTTTTATGTCTTCCGAGGTAAGTGGGCCGCCGCAAGCCTTACATTTGATGGTTTCCATATTCACATCGCCTGGCAAATCTACGTTCAAATTGACGACTTGTTCACCGGGTTTTTGAGGTGGTTGAAGTTTAATTCCCAGGAAAATTAATACAAATCCAATTACCAAGCCGATGATCCCCACAATGATCCAACCTGGAGATCCCTCAGGGCTGAATGCACCCAAAATAAATAGAAAGGCAAAGATGATAAATATCGCTGCTGTGATAAATGCAATGATCCTTCCCGCTTTCATAGTTCCTCCAATAGTGTTTTCAATTCTAATTGTTTAATTTTAGCTTAAGTTTCTCTGTGTGACCAAAGATTTTCTCAGGTTTAGCTTGCTAAAAATAGATCGTTTGATATTTAACGTATAATGAGGAAAATTCAATAAGCAGTCTTGAGAAAACTTATAGTTATTATACAGGAAAAGGTCTGATGAATGAAGAAGCTCTACCACAAAACGTTACCAACCGTGTGATTGGTTATTTAAATATATTGAACCGGATGGCAAAAGAGGGTCTGCAAATGATCTCGTCAAGAAAATTGGCTGAGCGTTCTGGTGTTAGACCATCGGTTGTGAGAAATGATTTGTCCTTAATAGGTTCAATGGAAATCCCCGGAAAGGAGTATTCAATTTATACGCTCCTTGAACATCTACCTAAAAAATTGCGATTGGATCGGATTTGGAAGGTCGTTATCATTGGGATGGGTAGCTTTGGATATGCATTGGTAAATGATCATAGATTTGCTAAAAACGGAATTGAAGTTACGTTTTTATTTGATAATGATCCAAAGATTGTTGGAACGAAAGTGGGATCATACACCGTTCATCATGTGGACTCAATAGAAGAAAAGCTAAATGGAATGGGAATCAAATTAGCCATTCTAACAGCTCAAAGCGCATCTGCTCAAATGATCGTGGATCGTATGATCAGAGCTGGCATTAGAGGGATTATTAACTATACACAGGAATATTATGAAGTGCCGGAGAATGTGTACGTGCATCATCTGGATCCCCTTTTGCATATTCAACAGATGATACCGTATTTAGATGTTAGCTAAGCGTTCTCTTGGGAGGGTATGCAATTAGCTGAAGAAGCAAATCCAGGTTCTTTATTTTATGAAGTTTAAATTGAAATGTCTCCTTGTTTTCCTGTTTTAAAATAAGTTCCAGGTGCCTGTTTTTAATTCGCGGTTGATCGAACCTGGAATAGGGAATTAATTGATCCTTGATAACCAATCCGTTCTGTGTGCCTTTCAGGTCCTGTCGAAATGTAAGGCTCTCTTCATTAGTCAATTTAGTACAGGCTTGATCATACAAGATTGGTAAGACTGATAAGCGGATTTGATGGATCAACTTCTCCATCGATTCATATTGGTTTTGGATGGTTAACTCTTGCTGCTGCTGGTTTTCCATAATAAGATTTATCTTTTGTGCCACATCACTTCCAGCAAAAGTAATAGATGTGATTTGAGAATCAAGCCGCGTTATCTCCTTCCAAAACCAGTAGTGTTTCCGTCGGTTTTTTCGTAATATTATCCCATTTTCGTATAGTGTAATGCTATTATTCCACTGGTAGCGAGCGATGATCAGTGCAGGGACGCCTAACAGAAATCCAAAGCTAATCACAATAAGCAATATAGGAATCTGTTTCAGCAGGATGGCAAGACCGTAAACGTTGATCGCAGTGATGGTATTGTTCAAATAGAAAAGGGAGATAATTAGTGATGATAAGATTGTCAAAACACCAATCGCGACGAATCCCCAGCGCTTGAATTTTATATTTCTAACAGGAAAGGATCCGATTTCTTGACCGAGATCGCCTTCAGAGACGGTGTTTAGGATCGCTTTTTTCTTTTTCATACCATCCTTATGCATTATCTGTGTCAGTATGCTTTGGGTGGTAAATTTCGGCTCAAAGCTTCGAGGTTTGAAAAGGCTTTTGCTGCTCCCTCGACGATGCAAGTTGTGGGATTATCGACCAGGTAAGCGGGGATGCCCAGTGTTTTGGTTAGATAACGATCAATACCGTGCAAAAGGGAAGTTCCACCACAAAGTGCTACACCTCGATCGATTATGTCAGAAATCAATTCGGGTGGTGTTTTTTCAAGAACCTTCCGAATCATATCTGCTATGTTTTCTAGCGGTGTTTGAAGGGCTTCTACAATCTCATCCGTGGTCAGCGTTGCCGGGCGTGGTAGTCCGGACACCTGGTCCTGCCCCTGGATTTCTAAGGTCTTCTGATCATCCTGAGGGATAGCAGCACCAATTTGAATTTTCAATTCCTCCGCTGTTGGCTGCCCAATAATCAGGCCATATTTCTGACGAACATAATTAATGATCGCTTCGTCCATGCGCAATCCAGCAACACGTGTCGTTCTTGCAGAGACAATGCCATTCATGGCTAAAACTGCTGCCTGGGAAGTTCCACCACCCAAACAGATGATCATATTTCCCGTTGGTGTTCCAATTGGAAGGTCTACACCAATGGCGGCAGCAAGTGGTTGCTGAATTAAATTAACATCACGACTGCCTGCCCCTAAGCCCACCTCGTAAACAGCACGTCGCTCTACGCTGGTAATACCATAGGGTATCGTGATCATGAACTTGGGGCGAAATAGTAACATCCGTCCAGTTACCTGGTGTATCCATTCGCGGAGCAAATTTTCAGTGATTTCGTATTCAGCAATCACTCCATAACGTATTGGACGATTGACCTCAATACTTTCAGGTACCCGACCCATCATATCCAGTGCAGATTTTCCTATTTCAACGAGTTTTAATTCATCAAGTAGAATAGCGGCTACTGTCGGTTCTTGAATAAGGATATTATTCCCCTCAGCGATTCTTGTATTAAACGTTCCCAGGTCAATGCCTAATTCACGAGAAAGTCCTGCCATTTTGCCTTCCTTAGCTCATTAATGATTCCTAAATAGTCTAAGAAAAATATAATGATAGATTTGTGTTCTAATTGCCTGATGCTATTTCCATGATTTCGGTTAATCAATGTAATGAGGTCTATGCAACAATATCCATGCAATCTTACCATTAAGAATTCGAAATTGGGATTACTATTATTACAATTTTATCATTGTTATTCGCTGTAAGATCTGCCGCTTTTCTTGATGGTTTTCTCTCAATGATGCACATCCTATAAGCGTTATGTCAAATTGTTCAGATTTTCAGATCAAGGTATACTGAATATATTAGAGAAATCATTTGGATTTCATTTGGAGGACTAGAGATGACCGAGGCAGATTTATTAACATATAAGAAGGTTATCAAGGCGCCTGCTGATCTTATTTATCGAGCTTTTACTTCCGCCTCAGCACTACGGGAGTGGTTATGTGATATTGCAACGGTAAATCTTGACGAAGGAGGGTGGATCTTTCTGGCATGGAATCGTGGCTATTTCGCAAATGGTCATTACCTGAAACTCATTCCTAACAAAGCTGTCTCATTTACATGGATTGGTAAAGATGAACCGCATTGTACAAAGGTGGACGTATCCATTTCACCGCTTGAGAATGATTCTGTTTTCTTAGTGGAACTCCGCCATACTGGCTTAGGTGATGGAGCTGAATGGGAGTTGCCACGTAAGGAAATGGCTAAGGGTTGGGCTTTAGGATTTGAGAATTTAAAAAACACTCTTGAAGAGGGGCGGGATTTGCGGTTAGTGAACCGACCTTTAATTGGCATCTATCCAGAAGATCTCAATGACCTTACCAATGATGCTAGAGAAAAACTAGATTTACCTGTTGATTATGGTGTGGTGGTTACAAACGTTTTACCAGGATATGGCGCTGAAAAAGCTGGGATGCAGTCAAATGATGTGATTGTTGCCATCGAAGGCAAAAAAGTTGAGCGTATCAAGTCATTGGGTTTGATCATCAATGAATTCAAACCTGGGGATCAGTTAGCTGTCGAGGTATTTAGAGGACCAGATAAAAAGATCTTAAGTATTGATACGATGGTTCAAAAATTCGATCTGATTCTAGAGTCACCAGAAGAATTGGCTAAAGAGCTTGAATCTAGAAGCTCAAAAATGATTGAATCATTTGAAAGTGTATTTAAGGGTGTTTCTGATGCTGAAGCTTCCTATTCCCCGGGAGCGGAAGAATGGTCAGCGAAGGAAGTATTGATTCATCTCATACATAACGAACGAGAAGTTCATAGCTGGATCAATGATTTGGTCGCAGGTCAAGAACGATTCTACGATCAATGGCCAGGAAATCAGTTATTCCGAATAAAAGCGACTTTAACGACTTATCCTGGCGTTGATGACCTGATCACTGAGTTTCGGCGGAGTTTAAAGGAAACTGTTGCCTCAATAGCTTTACTCAAGCCTAATTTCACTCGCCGGAAAGCAAGTTACACAAGGCTGGCGATGGCTTTGTTAGACACGCCCAAACATGTGGATGAGCATATTCAGCAGATTAAGGACAATATTCAAGCTGCGCGAACTGCATCAACTAATTGATTCTTAAGATACTTAAAATCATATATGCCCTCTGTCACTTTCATGGGGGCATTTTTTTATATTTGGATTAAATCCTGTGACGTAGAAATGTATTTATAATAGTGATGCAATATTTCCTAATGGTTTCATAGCTGGGATATAATCAATGATTAGTTGATCTACCCCCTTTCGGGAAAATTAGCTTTGATATCGATAACGATGATATGCTCAGTTTTATTTTGATTTGCGATTGAAATAAGGATTTGTTGGATGGTAACTATTGATCAGCAATATCAGGAAGCGCTGGATTTTCTTTACAGTTTTATTGATTACAGCCTTAAACGTAATTTTCGAAATGCAGCCGAAAAATTTAATCTTGATCGTATGCGTGAATTCATGCGTTATCTTGGCAATCCTCAGAAAGATTATAAAATAATCCATGTTGCTGGGACAAAAGGGAAGGGTTCAGTATCTGCATTTTGTGCCAGTGTTTTAAGAGCAGAAGGTTATATCACTGGTTTGTATACTTCGCCACATATGGTCGAGTTTACCGAACGAATCCGTGTCAATGGGCATCAAATCCCGAAGGAGGCTTTGTTTGAAGCAGTTGAGACCATTAAACCAGTCACTCAAAAGGTGCCTGAAATTACGACATTCGAACTGACCACAGCTTTGGCGTTCCTATATTTTTCACAACAAAAGGTTGATTACGCTGTTTTTGAAGTTGGCTTGGGGGGTCGTCTGGATGCTACCAATATTGTTGATCCACTTGTATCGGTCATTACTTCGATTTCTTATGATCATGTACAGATATTGGGTAATACTCTGAGTGAAATTGCATCAGAAAAAGGTGGAATCATCAAACCCAATAAGCCTGTAGTGGTATCACCGCAAAAGGAAGAAGCACGAATTAAGTTAGAAAATATCGCCAGTGAACAGAATTCACCCATGATCCAGGTTGGACGGGATTACCTTTTCGCTGCTGATGCACATAGTTTAGATGGGCAAACATTCCTTGTATGGACACCAGATGAGCAGCCGATGGTCGATGAGTATATTGAATCTGCTGGACGCGCTATTTGGAGCCCTTTACGGTTCCGAATTCCGCTATTAGGTTCTCATCAGGTTGAAAATGCTGCAACTGCTTATGCTGCCCTTCAGACAGCAGAGAAATTAGGTATATCACTCTCTCAGAAGGCTTATCGGGAGGGATTTTCTAATGTTTCCTGGCCAGGGAGGATGGAAATATTGCGGCGTCATCCACTAGTCGTGATTGACGCTGCTCATAATCGTTATTCCGCATTACGTTTACGGCAAGCAATGGATGACTATTTCCCGGGATTGCCGATATTACTCGTTTTCGGTGCCTCGGAGGATAAGGATATCGAAGGGATGTTCCAGGAATTACTGCCAAGGGTACAGCGTGTGATCACGACTCAATCCATTCACCCAAGGGCTATCGATGCGGAAAAGCTGGTCGAGTTTGTACATCGCTGCGGTCGTTCTACACAAGCGATAACACCTATTAAGGATGCTTTCAAGCAAGCGCTGGAAGAAGCTGGTCAGGAAGCTGTTATTCTAATCACGGGAAGTGTTTTCGTGGCTGCTGCAGCGAGAGAAGTAATTCCCGGATTAAAGAGTGAATAACCCAGACGATCAGAGCTTTTGATATCAGGTATTGGAGAAATAATGAATGATGAACATTGGCTGTCACCTTCTGATGATGAAAAAGATTTGATCGGGAATCTACATCAAAGAACAGAAGAACTTTACCTCGTTTCAGATCAGGTTATTGATGAAAGTGGGACTTTCATCAGTCCTGCATTTATTCTTAAGGATGTTGTTGTCTTTCCGAAGATGATCTCACCGATCTTTCTTAGTGATGAGAACAGTCCAAAGGCTGTGGAAGCATCCCATAACCAGAATTTAACAGCTGTTGCGCTTTTCCTTTCTGATGAAGATATCGAGGGGGATTTTAAGAGCCATTTTTTGCCAATTGGGATGGAGCTGGCAGTTGGACGCTTGATAACAATCCAGGACGGGAATCACTCTGCATTAGTGCAAGGTCGCCGAAGGGTTGAAATATTGCGTATTCTTGAGACAGAACCCTATCTGATCGTTGAAGCACGACCGAGTTCGGATCAGATCCAGGTGACACAACAATTAACAGCGTTGATGCGGACTGTCCGAAGTCAATTTGAAAGTTGTGTAGATCTCAATAACAGTTTACCTGAAGAAGCCCATTTGTTTTCCATAAATATCAATGATCCTGGCTGGCTGGCTGATATGATCGCAACTTCGCTTTCTTTATCGAATGAAATTCGCAAAACTCTGATGGTTATGACACACCCAGTTGATCGATTGAAGAAAATAAATCAACTTCTTGCTGAGGAATTGGAAGTTCTGGAATTGGAAGATGAGATCCAAAACCAGGTTCAGACAGAAGTCAATCGTTCACATCGAGAATACTATTTACGAGAACAGATGAAAGCGATTCAATCTGAGTTAGGGGAGGGAGATATTTGGGTCCAAGAAATCCTAGAAATTGCGGATAAGATCAACGATAAGGGGTTGCCGGAAGCAGTAAAAAAACAAGCGAAGCGTGAAATAAAACGCTTACAGCAAATGCCAGCAATGTCACCCGAGGTGGGTATCATCCGATCCTATTTAGATTGGTTGCTGGAGTTGCCCTGGCAAGAGTCAACTGAAGACAATTTGGATGTCATTCATGCTAAGGAAGTGCTGGAAAGAGATCATTATGGTCTTAAGAAGGCAAAAGATAGGATCATTGAATATATTGCTATCCGTTGTCTTAAGCCAAAACGTCTTCGTCAACCCATTCTATGTTTTGTGGGCCCTCCGGGAACAGGAAAGACCTCCTTAGGAAAATCAATCGCCTGTGCGATAGGCCGGAAATTTGTTCGTGTATCCTTAGGTGGTGTTCGTGATGAGGCTGAAATTCGTGGGCACCGACGGACCTATATCGGCGCAATGCCAGGACGTATCATCCAGACAATTCGTCGCGTAGGCACCAATAATCCATTATTTATGTTGGATGAGATCGATAAGTTGGGTGCTGATTTTCGCGGTGATCCTTCATCAGCTTTATTAGAGGTGTTAGATCCAGAACAAAATAATAGTTTTTCAGATCATTATTTAGAAGTAACTTATGACCTTTCAAAGGTGATATTCATTACAACTGCCAACAACCTCAGCACCATTCCACCAGCGCTGTTGGACCGAATGGAAGTGATCGAGTTTTCTGGCTACATTGAAGAGGAGAAACTGGAGATCGCAAAACGTTTCCTGATCCCTCGTCAATTCGAAGAAACAGGTTTACAAGAAGAAGATATCTCTTTCTATGAACAAGCATTATTGAAGATCGTTCGTGAATACACTTATGAAGCAGGTGTTCGGAATTTCGAAAGAGAAATTGGTCGAGTATTGCGCAAGATTGCCCGTTTGAAGACTGAGGATCAGGATTATCCTAAAAGGATCACACAGCAAGCAATCCGAAGGTTTTTAGGTCCACGGCAATTCTTTCAGAATGAAGCTGAAGGGGAGGATGAAGTTGGTGTTGCGACCGCATTGGCCTGGACGGAGAATGGGGGCGAGATCATGCCTGTTGAGGTGCTGATCCTAGAAGGGAAAGGTACTCTCAAGATCACAGGTCAGGTAGGTGATGTAATGCGAGAATCAGCGCAGGCAGCTTTATCATATATTAAATCTCGAGCCGAAATATTGAAGATAGAAAGTGATCGTTTCGAGAACGTGGATGTGCATTTGCATGTTCCTGAGGGTGCGATTCCAAAGGATGGCCCCAGTGCTGGGATCACGATCACAACAGCTATGATCTCAGCATTTACAAACAGACCCAGTTACCATCTTGTGGGGATGACCGGGGAAATCACATTGCGCGGTAGAATTTTGCCTGTGGGGGGCATTCGTGAAAAAGTTTTGGCTTCTCATCGTGCAGGTTTGAAAAAGGTCATCTTCCCTGAACGCAATGAAAAAGATCTAGAAGATGTTCCTAAGGATGTTCTCAAGGAGATGGAACTGATAACTGTTAGGCACATGGATGAAGTGCTCCCAGTCGCATTGCATGAACTATAAGTGCGCATCATCATCCTGATTGAAACACAGAGAATCAAACAGCATCTGTACAATCCGATGCTGTTTTTAATGAATTGATCAAGGTTGTTTGGGGTAATTATTTATTTTGCGAAGGATCTGGATTTTCCGGTCCTTTTGATGATGGAAAAACATCGCTTTGCAAAGTGCTGATCCCATTTCGAACCTGGGATACCAATCGATCCAGATGCATCTCCAAATTGGTTAAGGTTTCCAGGACGTATTTATCAGCTTCATGCTGTGTTATAACAGTTTCTTTTCTTGCCTGGTCAACGATCTCTTCTGCTCTTAAATTCGCAGATTGAATTAATTCATTACCTTCCAGACTTTTTTCAGCTTTTTCCCTGGCAAGGGCAATTGTCCTGTTGGATTCCTCCTTAGCCTGGGCTAAGATGCGATCTCTTTGCGTAATGATCTGCTGTGCTTTTTTTATTTCTTCGGGTATGGCAACCCGCATTTGATCAATAAGGTCCAGCATGTGATCTTCATTAACGATCACACTATGTGTCAGCCAGACAGGGCGGCTTTCATTGAATAACTCTTCAAGGCGATCTACAAGATGTAAAATATCCATAACTTCCTTCGCTTCCGAATCACATCAATACTAGTTGCAAGCGTTATACCAATCTTAACACAGATTATGATTCTCAGGGATTTAATCCCTAAGTGAGGTCAATGGCACAATACCCTGGCCATCACCCAATATTTCAAACCGGTGTTTTAAGGCTTTTTGAACATGCGGGGGGACCATACTGGATACATCACCACCCAATGCGGCGATTTCCCGCACAGTTGTAGAGGATAGAAAGGTATGCTTCTCACTGGTGATCAAAGCGATGACGTCAATATCAGGCTCCAGGCGGTTATTTGCCAACGCCATACGAAATTCATACTCAAAATCCGAAAAAACACGCAATCCTCTTACAATAGATTGGGCACCCACTTTTTTAGCGAATTTGACAGTCAATCCCGTATATGCTGTTACGCTGATATTGCCAATGTTTTTGAAGGATTCCTCAACGAGTGCCAGGCGTTCTTTGGGTGAAAATAAAATATTATCCTGCTCTCTGGCATAGACAGCAACAATAACCTCATCAAAAAGGTCAGCTGCCCTTTTGGCAATATTGATATGGCCATAATGAATAGGATCAAAGGTTCCAGGAAATAAAACAGTTGTCATATTAACTCATATCTCCTTCTGCAAAAGGCCAGAAATGGTCCAGGGCATCCAGCATTCGTTCATGTTCTGGGGCTGAGAGCTTAGGATCATTTTCAAGAACTTGCTGTGCATAGTATTGGGCTTTTTCAATTAGGTGGACATCTGTTATATTTGCCAGCCGCAGGGTTGTATACCCTGATTGTCTGGTTCCAAGGAATTCGCCTGGACCACGCTGATGTAGGTCATATTCAGCTAATTCAAAACCATCATTTGTGCTTTCCATGGCGAGTAATCGCTCGTTTTCGGCAGCATCGCTGGTTTCAGGGATCAAAATGCAATAAGATTTATCCGATCCACGTCCCACACGTCCCCGGAATTGGTGTAATTGTGCAAGCCCAAATCGGTTAGCACCCTCGATGACCATGACGGTGGCATTTGGAATGTCCACCCCAACCTCGACGACAGAGGTTGATACAAGAATATCAAAATCCCGATTGCGAAATTGTCGCATAATTTTGTCTTTATCGTCGGGTCGTAACCTTCCATGTAAGAGCCCAACGCGCAATTTTGGGAAAACTTCTGATTGCAGCCTCTCATGCTCCTCAACAGCAGCCATGCTTTCTTCATTTTCTCCCTTTTCAACCAATGGATAAATAACAAAAGCTTGATGGCCTTTTTCTACTTGGGATTGAATCAAAGTGTAGATCCGTTCTCTTTCGAGAGGATAAACGATATGTGTTTCTACGGGTTGACGGCCGGGTGGTACTTCATCCATCACGCTGACATCTAAGTCACCGTAAATGGTCAAAGCCAAGGATCTCGGGATAGGGGTGGCTGTCATCACAAGCAGATGAGGATTTTCACCCTTTTCACGCAAAGTCGCTCGCTGGGAGACGCCAAAGCGATGTTGTTCATCAATGATAGCGATCTGAAGATCATTGAACACCACCGGTTCTTCTATCAGTGCATGAGTCCCAATGACCAACTTAATCGAACCATCGGCTAAACCAGTTAGAATCTCCTCCCGATCTTTTTGAGGTGTATCCCCAATTAACAAGCGAATCTGATTTTCTTTTAATGCGGCATGTTGGATTTCGGGACTTGTCAGCAGTCGTTTGAGCGTGGCATAGTGCTGTTCTGCAAGAATGCTGGTTGGTGCCATAAAAGCAGCTTGAGCTTCATTTGTGAGAACGATGCTGATAGCCAAAGCAGCAATAACTGTTTTTCCTGAACCAACATCACCCTGGAGAAGACGATTCATGGGATGACCAGCGACCAGGTCATGGCGCATATCTTCCAGTACCTTCATCTGCGCATGTGTCAAAGTAAAGGGAAGCTGTCTGATCTGGTCAAGCAACCATGCGTCTTCAACGGAAAACACACGTCCTGTAAGATGCGACCATTCATATTTCTGACGCAATACACCTAATTGCAGCAGGAAGATCTCATCAAATGAAAGTCGGTAACGTGCCTGTTTTAAAGTTTCAATTGATTCAGGGAAATGAATTTCCTTTAGTGCTGTCGAAAGATCAATCAGGTTTGCATCTTTAAGGATATATTCGGTCATAAATTCTGGGATCTTATGCGCCCACTCATTTACAACATGGTACATTACTCTTCTTAACCATCTTTGGCTTAATCGAGCTGTTAGAGAATAGATCGGGACGATCCGTTTGGTGTGCAGCTGCTCCTGATTAATTTGTTCATAGTCAGGGTGATACATCACCAGTCGCCCCATATACTGCTCGATTTTTCCTGAAATTGAAAGGAAGGTATTCTTCCTTAAGTAGCGCAGGTGATACTCCTGGTTAAACCACATCAATTGGATGTTGCCAGTGTTATCAGAAACGATGGCCTGGACAATCTTGCGCTTTTTATTTCGTGTCGCAAAGGTGCTTGCATTTTTTACCCATGCTAGAATCGTTACTTCTTCTCCATACGTCAAATCTTTTATCAGCTTAAGCTTAGAATAATCATCATAACGATGGGGGAAGAAATAGATCATATTTTCGATTGTGTACAAATCAAGCTTAGCCAGCAACTGGGATTGTTTTTCACCCACTCCTCGAACCGATGTTGTAGGCGCATCTAGTCTAAATGTAGCAGTGTTTTGTGGTGTGGGAACGGGTGTATTCACCCGCTTCCGGGTTGAACCTCGTTCTATATTCGGATTCATGAGATCCTGATTTTCAGCTTCAGGCTGTGATTGCACAGGTTGGGAGTCGTTTGATTCGGTTTCTGCAGCTTGTGGGTCTGGCAGATATTTCAGCCCAGGTATATCAAGTACATATCCGATTTTTTTCAATGCCTGTGCGCGTTCAGAAACACTCAGGTTGGGGTAACTTGTAAAAACAACAACCACTTGTTGGATGTTTTCCTCTGGATTTCCCTCCGAACGCGCCTCACCAGCCCAGGTCTCACTGAATTTTTCCAGCCCACCAACGACTGCCTTATTAGTATATCCAAATTCTGCTTCTAGTTTGAGTATTTTGTAAAGTTTATCTATTGATCTTCCCATTATCCTTGTAAAGCCTATTTCTATTTCTTATTGATTTTCTATTGTCAACCACACCCTAATCATAACGCATTCATCAATCTATTAGAAGTGGATTGTATCATTTCAATTATCAAAACCACCAAGGATTTCTTAAATAAATGGAAAAATAAGTATTACACAAAAAATCCCTGTTTTGCAGAGAGAAAATTTGAAATAGGATAACCACTATCTCTATTATTCAATCGCGATGATCAATTGGTAATGCGGTTGTCCACCCTCATGAACTTCAATTTCATGATCCGGATAGATTGATCGGATCTTATCAGCGAGTGCATTGACATGGATTAGTTTCATATCTTCACCGTAAAAGAGGGTAATCCGTTCATAATCACAGGTTTTTGCAGCGATCAATAATTCTTCAGTAGCTGTGTCAATGTTGCTTGTTGATGTTACAAGCTTACCATTATGAAGTGCAATGACCTGTCCTTTTTGAACCTGTACGTTATCGATTTCAACACTTCGCGTAGCGGTGGTAATTTCACCTGTTTCCACTTCATCAATCGCTTCAACCATTGATGCGATATTTTCTTCAAGTTCTGCATCAGGAATAAAGCGAAACATGGCTGAAATACCCTGGGAAATTGAAATTGTAGGGATGACATGTACTTTTTTTACTGTCATCGATGCAGCTTCTTTTGCCGCCATGATGATATTCTTGTTATTTGGAAGAATGATCACTTTGTCAGTTGGTAGATTTTCAAAAGAAGCCAGCACCTCTTTAATGCTTGGATTCATCGTCTGTCCGCCTTGAACGATAGCGGCCACACCTAAACTCGCGAATATCCGTGATAAGCCAGACCCAGGAGATACCGCAACAACAGCTGTTTCCTCTGGTTGAACCTGTGCAAGGTTAATTTTAGGATGTTTTTTAGTTTTCTTTTCTTCCATTTGAGCAACTAAATTTTCCATCATGACTTTTTGAATAATTCCCTGGGTCATTGTATGGTCAATCGGAGTGTAACGTTTGTCGAGAGGCACGTGGATATGCATCCGGTAGATGCCTTCACCTTCACCCACCTGGATAGAAGTGCCGATTTTTGAAAGTTCATCATAATAATTTTCCAGATCAAAGGTAGACTCTGGGGTGAAATCGATCACCACTTCATAATCCTGACCAGGTTCGACTGATTCCATTGTGTCTTCCAAGTCCATTTCTGAGAGAGGTATAACTTCGGTTATGGCCTTATCAAGGGAATCACCATTTAAGAATCGCCACATGCCTTCAAAAATACATAAGAGACCCTTACCGCCAGAATCAACTACGCCTGCTTTTTTAAGAATAGGAAGCAGATCAGGTGTCCTCTCAACGGAAGCGTCTGCTGCTTCTACAATATCCGCTAATACTTCAGTGAAGACGGTTGTGCGTTGGGCAGAAACTTCTGCCTGTGCTGCGATATCCTTTATCACTGTTAGAATTGTGCCTTCCACTGGACGGACAACACCTTTATAAGCTGTTTCTTTTGCCTCTAAGAGTGCCTCTGCGAGAAGTTTAACGTCCATCGTGGGTTGATCGTCCAGTGCACGGGCAAAACCCCGCCAAATTTGTGACAGAATCACGCCTGAGTTTCCCCGTGCGCCCATCAGTGCTCCGCGAGCGATAGCACGGGCAAGTTGACCAATGTTTTTAGTTCCTGATTGATCTATCTCGTCGAAAGCCGCCTGCATGGTTAAAACCATATTTGTACCTGTATCACCGTCTGGAACAGGGAAAACATTCAAATTGTTTACTATCTGCTGGTTTGTCTTTAACCAAATCATGCCTGCTTCCACCAATGTTTTCAAACCCTGACCATTGACAGGTAAAGAGATTAGCTTATGCCGTTCCTGTGGACTTAATTTTGTTAGTTCAACACCACTCATAACTCTCCAAAGTATTAATTAACGCGATAATTTTGGACTTTCTGAAGTAAGAAAGCAGATCAATCCATGTTGCTGATGCGCAATCCGCGCACATGTACATTTATCCGACGGACAGGTAGCCCGATGGTTTTTTCAACGTTATATTTCACACTGTTTACAATGCTGTTTGTAATTGATTTAATTCGGGTACCATATTCAACCATAATATAGAGGTCGATCAACAATCCTTCATGATCAAAATCCACTTCAACCCCATATTTTGCATCTTTCTTCAGGAGTTGGTGGATTGATTCAATTAGGTTTTTTGGTGCCAAACCAACCACACCGTAAGATTGAAGGGTTGATTGACGAGCAATGGACGCTATGGCTTCCTTTTGAATCAGGATGCTTCCTAATTTGTTATAGTTGTTTTCTATTTCAGACATTTTTTCACCTAATTTGCTTGTAGCTTCACCTAGAGTATGGTAAAATGTTTAGCTGTTTGGCAATGAGTTAGCCAAACCTGGTCATTATAACTTAAATTTTGAAAGGACGATACGATGGCGATCTGTGAAAAATGTGGAAAAAAGACCACCTTTGGTCATAACCGAAGCCACTCAATGCGAGCAACAAATCGAAAATTCAAACCAAACCTTCAGAAGGTTACCATATATGAGAATGGTCGGTTAGTTCGAAAAACCTTGTGCACTCGCTGCATACGAACATTAGTCAAGTCCACCAAATAGGATTAACACCTTTAGTGAGCATTGGTCGCGGATAAATACCGCGATTTTTGCTTTAAACAGTCTATCCTCGAACAGCTTTTCGTAAGGCATTAATTCCGGCTGCGATACCTTCCTTGTGGCTGAAGATGGCTGCACCAGCGATAAAATTGGTCGCACCCGCATCATAACAGGCTTTGATGGTCTTACTGGAAATACCGCCATCCACCTGTATGGTGGCTTTTGATCCGGTCTTTTCTAATAGAATTTTAGTTCGACGAATTTTATCGTACATCGATCCAATGAACGCCTGTCCACTATATCCCGGATTCACTGTCATAAGGAGTACTGAGTCAAAATCAATGGTTAACTCCCGCAGGGTACTTACTGGAGTTCCTGGATTGATCACGATTCCTGGAGACATGCTCATATCCCTGATTGATTGAAGTGTTCGGTTAATGTGTGGGCAAGTCTCATAATGGACAGAGAGGTGGTCTGTACCTGCATCTGCAAAATTCTGGAGATGTCGTTCAGGTTCTACGATCATTAGATGTACATCGATAGTGATGTCAGTCACCCGTCTGACTGCCTGTACCACAATGGGGCCAAAAGTAATGTTCGGCACAAAACGACCATCCATCACATCTATATGGATCCAATCAGCACCAGCATCAACAGCCTGTCTAACTTCCTCACCAAGTTGTGTGAAATCAGCCGAAAGAATGGAAGGTGCAATAACAATTGACATAAGTGTCCTTTACTCAATTTGTTTGATCATGGGTTGATAGAATAATAAATGAACAGCCAAAAAGGGATTAGTCCAAGGATTGCGGTAAAGGCAAGTAATCCCAGAAGCCAGATAGCCCAATCAATTGCTACTTCCTCTTCAATGGGATCCTCCTCGCTGAACTTTTCAAGTGCTGGCTCTTCAGGATATTCAGAAACGGGTATTATAGGTTCTGGAGTCAATAAACCCCTCTTGATGTTTCCATTTCCTGCTTGCGGAAGTTTGACCGAAGTGATCTTGTTCTGATTAAGCAGACCAAAAGAAAGCAGTACCCGTCCTAATTGATCGGCTGTTCGGTATCGGGCAGAAGGTTCTTTCGATAGCACTTTAAGAATGATATCTTCCAGTGATTCAGGGATGTTCGGATTGAGCTCGCGGGGAGAAACGGGGATTTCTTCCCGATGCATTCGGGCTAACTCAGTTGCATCACTTGCTTTGAAAGGTAGTTGATTAGTCAACATTTCATACAGAATCACTCCAAGTGAATATACATCTGATGCAGGGGATGGCGCTCCACCGGCTGCTTGTTCTGGTGAAAAATAGTGTGGAGACCCCCACACGACATCCATCTTTTCATCCGGGTGAATAGTCGCCAGCGCACGAGCAATCCCAAAATCGGTAACTTTCAATTGGAAATCATGCGACACAAGCATATTATGTGGCTTGATATCACAATGAACCAATCCGGCACGATGCGCATAGCCCACACCAGCACAAGCTTGTGCCATCAAATCGACAGTATCTTCCAAGCTGAAACGACCTTGTTTACGGATGAGTGTTTTTAGATCTGTTCCATCAATATATTCGATCACAATAAAGACCTGGTCCTCGTTCAGGCCAAAATCATGAACTGTAACAATATTGGGATGTGAGAGATTGGCTGCAGATTTGGCTTCTTGCTTGAAACGCTCACGAAAAGCACTATCTTTAGCGTAGTCTTCACGTAAAAACTTAACTGCAACGGTCCTTTCGAGCATCTCATCGACAGCCTTATAGACCACTGCCATTCCACCTGAACCAAGTGGCTGCAATAGTTTATAGCGATTGTTCAATAAGGTCATTTGTTCCATGTGACGTTGATTTTCCTCAAAGGAATTATAGCATACTCATTATTGGATAGGATTTCAAGAAATGTATAAACCAACCTTGTTGGATGATGTGATCAATTATTTTTATGGATGATAAGCTATAATTACGATATAAACGATTATGCAATTACTAAATAATGAAGAGGTTGATGTCTGTACAGAAAGATAAAGACAAGCTTAAGTTTCTTTTGAATCCCATCACTCTTGTGACCGGTTTGATATTTCTTGTCGGGTTGATCTTAGTAGGGATCGTCGTCATTGTATGGGGACGTGGTCCAACTTCAATGGGACATGTTACGCCTGAAGTCACGATAATTTCAGCGCCGACATTCACTCCGCAAATTCTAAGTACTCCGATAATCCCAACGCAAACACCAACAACAGTCTTTTTTCCAGAAGGAGTCATCGGGATTGGAATTTATGTGCAGGTTAGCGGTACGGATGGAGCCGGCTTGAGGATGCGGTCGGAGCCAGGCTTGAGTGGTAATACAGAATTCACTGCATTAGATGCTGAAGTTTTTTTGGTGATTGATGGGCCTGTTAAGGCTGATGGTTATGACTGGTGGCATCTTGAAGCACCTTATGACCAATCTCGGAATGGTTGGTCGGCTGGTGCCTTTCTAACACCTATTTATGAGGTGGACGATTGACGCGGTTTCAATGTTTTTAGGAAGCTGGAATAATCAAAAGAATGATAGCCAATCATTAATCAAATAAAATTAAAAGCATCTAGTAGAATGAAACATGATGTTCATGGAAGGACAACTTAGGAGTATCAAGCTTGTTTAAATTTATCAAACGAATGCCTGTGATAAAGAATTCGGTGGTCAAGAATAATGATCCAAATGATCAGACGAAAGTTGTAGACAATGAGATCATACCAGGCACATCCCAAAACAGGACAAGATTCAGGGTAGCGTACTGTCAATCGCCGGGGAAAGAACGCTCACATAATGAGGACGCCATTTTCGTTTTTTCAAGTGTTCTCCTTGGCGTCGAATCTCCTCATTCCTTTGGTCTTTATCTTGTCGCTGATGGCATGGGGGGTCATCAAAACGGTGAGGTTGCCAGCCGTCTAGCAGCACAAGCTTCCAGCCAATATCTGGTGGACAAGGTTTTCAGCGATACAATTTTTGGTGGAAAATTAATCCCTGAAGAAACACTCTCCAAGTTGGTCAGCGAAGCTGTTCATCGTGCGCAAAATCTGATACGTCAGCAAGTGCCTGGAGGTGGAACAACACTAACCTTGGCCATGAACCTTGGCAATAAATTTTTTACAGCACATGTAGGCGACAGCCGATTATATGTGATTAATTCAAAAGGTGAGTTGATCTTAAGGACCAAGGATCACTCTCTTGTGAAAAGACTTGTTGATTTAGGTGAGATCACTGAGCATGAAGCCCGCATTCATCCCAAGAGGAATGTGCTCGTTCGTGCATTGGGCCAAATTGATCCTTTTGAACCTGATCTTGATCAATTTTCGATAAATATTGGCGAGAGATTGATGATTTGTTCAGATGGTTTATGGGGCGTTGTTGATGAACCACAGATTCTTTCAATTATCATCCAATTCCCAACCCTGGATCAGGCAGCTTGTGAGCTTGTACATGCAGCGAATGAATTGGGTGGTCCAGATAACATCAGTGTTGTGCTGGTTGAGCGATTGGTATAATGCATTAGTTTATTAAGGAGTTGTCATGTTCGATACAACCTCACGAAAATATAGGATCCTGGTGGTCGACGATGAGCGTCGTATGGTGGGATTTATTCGTTTGAATCTCGAGCAGGATGGATTTGAAGTAATTGAAGCTTTCAACGGGAGTCAGGCTTTGGATCGATTGCGTGATTCTCTTCCGGATTTGATCCTATTAGACGTGATGATGCCAGATATCGATGGCTTTGTAGTCTTGCGAACGATACGTGAAATCAGTCAGGTACCAGTCATCATGCTGACGGCAAAAAGCGAGGAAAATGACAAGGTCAAGGGACTCGAATTAGGTGCGGATGATTATGTTACCAAGCCATTCAGTCCACGCGAACTTGTTAGCCGTATAAAAGCGGTTTTACGACGAGGATCTACCTTCGAGGAGGATGAAGAAGGAGTGATTGAAGTAGATGAGCGGTTAAAGATTGATTTTGGTCGAAGGGAAGTTTGGGTGGACAATGAGATGGTCAAATTACGTCCAACAGAGTACCGTTTACTATATCATTTAGTTCAGAACGCTGGATGGGTAATGACCCATGACCAGATCTTGACCAAGGTATGGGGTTATGAATATCGTGATGAACCACACTATGTGCGTTTATATATTAATTATTTACGTAAGAAAATTGAAAAAGACCCCTCAAATCCGGTGTACATCTTGACGGAACGCGGTGTTGGTTACCGCTTTATCGATTACAAACGTGAAGATACCAGATGAGAAATGGATTTCAGCAATGAATAAGAATTCAATTTTATTGGTAGATGACCATGAGGTCGTTCGTATCGGGTTGAAAGCTTTATTGGAACACAATGATAAATTTGAAGTGATTGCTGAAGCCGCCACAGCCAATGAAGCAGTTGCGATGGTTGAAAAGCATCACCCAGATGTTGTGTTGATGGACATTCGTCTGCCTGGCTCTTCGGGAATTGATGCTTGTGAGGAGATTACAGCGCGATGGCCAGGTGTGCGAGTTGTAATGCTGACTTCGTATGCTGAAGATGAGATGCTTTTTTCTGCCATCAAAGCTGGTGCGAGTGGGTATGTGCTTAAACAAATTGGCGCAGATGGCCTGATCACGGCTATTGAAGCAGCTTGCAGAGGCGAGGCGATCTTAGACCCAGCTGTAACGAAGCGTGTATTCCAGAAGGTGCGCCGGGCAGTTGAGGCTGAGGAAGCAGCAGTTTTTTCAGACTTGAGTCATCAAGAGAAACACGTCCTGGCCTTGGTATCTAAAGGCAAAACAAACCGGGAGATCGCTGAAGCATTGTTCCTTGGGGAGGGAACAGTTCGTAATTATGTGAGCAGTATCCTTGCCAAGTTGAGTGTAAGTAATCGTGCGGAAGCTGCTGCATATGCGGTTAAGCATAATCTGAAGGAATATATCGAT
>JAYELT010000059.1:0-3797 GCA_034717715.1 Chloroflexota bacterium
CTTGGAAGAGTTACTCGAAGAACTTTATACTGCTATTTTAGAAGGGCAGCGTGATGTTGCCAAAGAGAAGGTTGAATTATCACTGGAAGAAGGTTTTGATCCGGCCGATATTCTTGATGCAATGGTAAGCGCCATGGGCGAGGTTGGAAGATTATTTGAAGAAGGGGAATACTTTGTGCCAGAAATGTTGATTGCAGCCCGCGCAATGAAAACAGGCATGGAGATCCTTAAACCAAGGTTAGTGGATGCGGATATTCAGCCGGTTGGGAAAATCATCGCAGGAACAGCCAAGGGCGATTTGCACGATATTGGCAAGAATTTGGTATGCATGATGCTGGAAGGCGCCGGGTTCCAGGTCGTTGATCTGGGTACGGATGTTTCACCTGAGGCTTTTGTCGCTGCGGTCAACAAGCATCAGCCGGATTTCGTGGCGATTTCTGCCTTATTAACGACAACCATGCCGAGTATGCAAAGCACGGTCGAAGCACTGAAAACGGCTGGATTACGGGACCGTGTCAAAGTGTTGATCGGCGGCGCACCTATTAACGACGCCTATGCAGAGAAGATCGGTGCCGATGGTTATGCTCAGGATGCCAGTCGCGCGGTTAAATTGGCAAGGTCTCTGATGTAAAATCTTATATGCCAGCGATTAGGTGAAAAATGTGTCACCTTTGGAACGAATTGTTCAAAGCCTAACTATAAACTCTGATTCAATTTTGGATTGGAGTTTATCCTTTGATTTCGGTTGGTGATCGTCTGACACCTTAAAAACCAGGGGGAGGAACCTAATCATGGGTCATTGTTTTAGACTTTCTGGATATGTTTGATTATCCATACTAAAATATGTAAAATCATCAGACAATACTAGAAACAATCCAGGTAATATTATGCAGAAAAGAAGGGAATGAATGTCGAGGCAAGTACGACAAGCTATTCTATCAGGAATGATCTTATTCTTGTTGGGTGCGTGTTCATCGTCCACAATGGATGAGCACTCTAATGACACCTTACCTGTTAAGAGACCTTCAAAAACACAAATACAAACACAAACTAAAACGCCAGAAATAAAAACAACTCGCCTTGAAGAAAATATTCAAACTGCGACATCATCGACAACCCCTTTCGAAAATACCATTTCACTACATGATCCCTATCAGTCCAGTGACAAAATCCTTCAATTGGAACAACACCTTCAGAATCTTGGTTTTAGAGAAATCGGAATTGTGGATGGTGCTTTTGATGAACAAACAACCCTGGCTGTTCAGCATCTGCAATGGTTAAATTCGATGTCAATCACGGGCGCGGCAGATGTTTATTTTGGGACAAAAACGAATGAAGCAGTTCGGCATTTCCAGGAGGTTAATCAATTATTTGCAGATGGGATCGTGGGGGAGATCACCTGGGACGTGTTATTTTTTATAGATGCTAAAAGCCTTTAAGCTTGATTCATGCTGGGGTGTTGAGAGGGCCCATTCGGATAGTCATGTTAAATAAAATATGCTCCCAAGGGAATACCCCATAAGGGCACTTTGTTCTAATCCCGGTTTTGGCACCTGCACCCTCCTGTGGCGTTGAGAGGGTCACCTTCGGATAGTCATGTTAAATAAAATATGCCCCCACGGGAATACCCTGGAGGGCACTTTGTTCTAATCCCGGTTTTGGCACCTGCACCCACCTCGGGTGTTGAGAGGGCCACCTTCGGATGGTCAAGTTAAATAAAATATGCCCCCACGGGAATTCGAATCCCGGTTTTGGCCTTGAGAGGGCCACGTCCTAGGCCACTAGACGATGGGGGCGTAAAGAAAATTTTAGCACACACATATAGCAAGGTCAACAAAAACAAGTTGATGTCGGATTTATGTGGCCAAAACGTATCATTTGGATACTTTTTCTATTGATATGATTAATTTTTGAATATTATCAATTGAGTCAAATGTATTTGTGTTTTTTATTCCGAATGTGGGATATCCGGGTTGATTGGAAAGCTTATAATTTGGGCTTATGCACAATCGCTGCAGTCGCCGTGGTTGCATCCATTGCAAGCACTGGCGAGGTGTCCCTGCTCAATTTCTTCTTCCGTTGCCTGGCGCAAAGCTTTCACCATGGTCTTGAAAAGAAGGTCTTTCCCAGCCAGGGGATGGTTTAAATTTAGTTTGACCATCTGATCCGTGATGGCGATGGCCACACCTGTGAAAATATTTCCTTTGTCATCCTGTAAGCGCATGGAGCGACCAAGTTTGATCTCAAAGTCCTTGGGAAAACTGCTTAATGCGAGCTCGATTTCCATGTCGAGATTGTACAGTCCATAGGCATCTTTTGCACTGACCATGACTTCCTTTTCCTCACCCAGATCCAACCCTTCTAATTCTCTTTCTAAACCTGGGATGATATTCTCGTATCCCTGAATAAATTGAGTTGGACCGGAGTCAATTTGGTTCCCATCAACTTCCAAACTGTAATCCAGAGTAACAACGACATCTTTTGTAATCTTTGAAGCTGTAATTTTTACCATTATTTCACTCCATATGAATCAGCCTGGATTTATCTCAATATCAGGCTCATGTAATCATTGAAATCCAAGGTGCCTATTATACTGTATGGTTAAAACTCCTCCAATTCATTTCCATTGTCGAGACCATTTTGATCCATATGCGAATATTGTGAAGTAACCTCGATAAGCTCATTTACGGCCATTCTGCCCCCTTTATCCCTGATTATAATAACGCTATGAAAAAATTTTGGGGAAATTCCCTAAGGTATAATTGACTTCAACGCCATGATTATTTACGAATAGGAAAATAGTATGAAGAGCCCCCTCGCTGGTAAACCTGCTCCATCCGAATTACTCATCGATGTACCCAAGTTGATTGCAGGATACTACACTGAGAAACCAGATCCAACCAAACGGGCTCAACAAGTAGCTTTTGGGACATCTGGTCATCGGGGGTCATCTTTCGACGGAGCGTTCAATGAGGATCATATTCTTGCGATCAGTCAAGCCATTGTGGAATATCGGACGCGACAGGGCATCACGGGTCCTCTTTATATTGGTAAGGATACACACGCCCTTTCAGAACCAGCCTTACGGACAGCTGTAGAAGTCTTCGCTGCGAACGATGTAGATATCATGCTGCAGCATGGGATGGGATATACACCTACACCGGTGATATCAAGAGTGATCTTAACCTATAACCGTGCTCACAACCGTGCCAAAGCTGATGGTGTTGTGATTACCCCCTCTCATAATCCTCCTCGTGACGGTGGATTTAAATACAATCCCCCGAATGGCGGGCCTGCCGGAACGGAAATTACGAGGACAATTCAGGAACGTGCCAATGAAATATTGAGGGCTGGTCTTAAAGACGTTAAACGCATGTCTTATCAGAAAGCGTTGGCAGCATCAACCACCCATGATTTTGATTTTGTAATGCCATATGTTGATGATCTCAGGAATGTCCTCAATTTGAGTGCTATCTCAGAGGCAGGCATAAAGATCGGCGTTGACCCGCTTGGAGGAGCTGGCATAGAATATTGGGACCCAATTGTAGAGACATATCAATTGAACCTTGAAGTGGTCAACCGGGAAGTGGATCCGACTTTCCGCTTTATGACAGTGGACCATGACGGTAAGATCCGCATGGATTGTTCTTCGCCTTCTGCGATGGCTGGTTTGATTGGTTTGAAAGATAAATTCGATGTGGCTTTTGGCAATGACCCGGACTATGATCGTCATGGTATTGTGACCCCTACAGCCGGGTTGATGAATCCAAACCATTATCTCTCTGTGGCCGTTTGGT
>JAYELT010000060.1:0-3733 GCA_034717715.1 Chloroflexota bacterium
CTTCCAGACGGTCCCGGTAGAAGGCACCCTCCATTGTGAAGCGAGTTCCCAATAAGCCCACCTTTGTCAGCCCAGCAGCCTTGATCGCATCTGCTGCGGCATCGGCGATGTGCAGCAGGGGGATCGTCGTGGCTGCTTCAATATCACCTGCCATGAGGTGCATGGTGTTGGTGCAGATGACGGTAAAATCCGCGCCGCCCCGTTCAAGGCGCTGGACAGCGGCGATCATTTGCCGGGTCAACTCGTCCCAATCCCCGGTGTGCTGAAGGATTTCAATTTCTGCGAAATCAACGGAGTACATCAGGCATTGTGCGGAGTGCAAGCTGCCCAACCTTTTTTTGACCGTCTCGTTGATGATGCGATAATATTCCAGGGAGGATTCCCAGCTCATTCCCCCCAGCAATCCGATGGTTTTCATTGATTGGCTCCTTGATTGTGATAAATTAACCTGCCTCAAGTTTACCTGAAATTTTTTTACGCTTGTTTTTATGCAGGGTGGGCTCAGGAATTGAACCCACCAATTTTTGTGCGATATGTTCTCTCTGATTTGTTATTGCGATGAGCCACGGCGTGGTGAAGAAGCAATCACCTCTTTTCAATAAAAGGTTGATCTAACCCTATTTAGATGGGTGAGTAAATCAGACACGCCCGAGATTGCCACGTCACTCGCAGCTAAAATTAGGCCGCGAGTTTCTCGCAAGTACAAAGTTCAGTATGGCTCTGCGCATCTGCATGGCGGCAGTCTTCAAATCGTCCTTCCCCTGGAACTCGAAAACATTCGCCAGCCCCAGCAGGAGGTTCTTTTACCCTTTCTTTGCGGATTGGATGAACGCCTGCAGGTCTTCCAGGCTGATATCATCATCGATTGATCGTTTATGGTCTTCCTTCAGCCAAGTTTCAAAGGCATCGAGCGCACGCAGCGAACGGGCGATGGCAGATTTGGAGCGCTCAATTGACTTGAGGTAAGCAGTTAGATGATCATTATCCATTGTGCTCTCCTTGATGATGATTTTCATACTTGTTTTGATAGCTTTTCTCGATAAGCCTCCATATCCACCGTCTTGTTTCCCAGCCTTGCTTCCTCTGCTGCGAAAGCCATCAGGTGGCTTTCAAGCGCATCACGAGCGCTGGTCAGTGGAATGTGCTCTCCGCGCATGGCTTCCACAAAGCGCCGCATCAAGCCAGCATCCCCACCCCCGTGTCCAGCGGTTTGATCCACTTCCGTGGGAAAGGTGAAGCGCTGGATGGGTGCTGTTGTGTGGGGGTGGATCTCCAACCAGGCTTCGCTGTAGGTGAATTTGCCCAGCAGTGTTGCCTGGGAACCATCCACACGCAGTGTGCGGCCCTCTTCATGTGAATGCCCGTGCATGGTCAAGGTCGCGGTGATGCCGCTTTCAAAATTCATGCTGACAACCTGATGGTCGACCACATCATTGTCGCAGTGGTAAACACAGCGCCCGTAAGGTCCAGTACGCAGGGCTTCCAGCACGGCCAGGTCACTCTCGGGGTAATCCGTGATCGTGCTGCGCGGCCAGCCGCTGTATTCGGTGAGTTTCTGCAAGGGAGGGATGATCTTACCGAGTGCCCGTGCTAATTTTGGCGTGTTCAGCGATAGTTTTCCTGCGATTCTCAGTAACGGATTCCCCGCCTGGCTGACGGCTTGCTTGATGGGCCTGCTCTCCAGGTAAATGCTCCGGGCATCATACGGGCAGTTTTCAGCAGCCGGACAGCCGTCGGTGCAGCGCAGGGGCGCACCTTTGGGGGCGTTTTCTTCCCGGTAATGGCGGAGGTTGCCGATAGAACTCAGTTGGGTGGCTTTTTCATCCAAAAACCAATACAGCAGGTCAAGATCATGACAGCATTTAGCCAGGATCATCGGTGCACTGGCAGACGCACTGCGCCAATTGCCGCGCACATAGCTGTGTGCCATGTGAAAATAGGAGACGTTTTCTGATTGCGCGACATGGATGATCTGTCCTAACACCCCTGATTTTAGAATGGCGTTCACCTTCTGGAAAAAGTCGGTATAGCGCAGCACATGGCAGATCATCAGCGTGTGACCGCTGTTTTCTGCCGCCCTGACAATAGCCAGGGTTTCTTCCAGTGTGGGGGCAATGGGTTTTTCCAGGAGCATGTCGTAACCTGCTGCCAATGCTGCCAGGCTGGAGGCATGATGCATGTGATCCTGGGTGGCATTGAGGACTGCATCCGCGATCTTACCGGCTGAAAGCGCTTCCTGCCAACCTGTAAATTGCCGTTCAGGGGGGATGTGATGGCGTGCAGCGAAGCGTTCCCGTCGAATTTGATTTGGCTCAGCGACAGCTACAAATTGAACATCACCCGGGTGGACAAGGCTGTATTGACCATATGCGTCAGCGCCGCGGTTCCCCGCACCGATGAGCAGAATACGAACAGGGTGGGACATAACAGCTCTCCTTTTGATTAAGAAGGCGATAAGATTATATCATTCCACATCAGGTGTGGTGATGTTTTCATTGTAAAGGGGAAGGGGTCAAAACTTATATTTGAATGGATTTACGGTTTACGCTTCTTTAGAAATATTATTAAAAGCAAATAAAGGAGTCCCAAAAGAACGCAGCTAACAATAACGATGGCTATCGGCGATGTGTTGGACTCTGTTTCAGCAGGTTCGACCGTTTCTGTCGAGGATTCTGGTAATGGGGAAATTGTGAGGCTTGGTGTGAGCATGGGTGTTGACGTGGGTATTTCCATATCGCCAAAGAACCATAAAACGATATCATCAATTCGTTTTGCCCACTCATCTCGCCCACCCTTGGAACCCTCAATGGTTCTAAAAATGATGTTTGACTTTGGTAAACCGCTATTCAACAGGCTCTGGTAGATGATTTCAGCACCCTCAATATAGGCTTGCGGATATGTGATGCGTTTCCCATCCTGATCTTTAATCGGCGGCCGGCGGCCGCTTGATTCTTCGGTTCCGATTTCAAGATAAAATGTTACGTTCTGCGGAATAGGAGCACTGTTGATAAAGTTTATCAGATGGTTGTTTGATAACCATCGACCGCCTTCCTCAGCCATCCATACCGCAGGTGACACAGACATCACTTTTGAAAAAACTTCCGGGAAAGAAATCCCTGCCAAAAGGGGGAAAATCGCTCCCCGGCAGAAACCGCCAATCGCAGTGTTTTCCCGATCTGGCAGCGTCCGATAACGCGAGTCAATTTCTGGTTTTAATGTGTGTACAATGAAGTTAATAAAAGCAAATCCATCCCCGCCTTGGACTGGGTCGCTGTTATTCGTATTAACCCAATCGTGCATATTTTCGTTGACCCAGGGCATATATTCATCCCATGGGCTATCACGGTCAACCTCGATGCCTACAACAATAACTCCTCCTAAGGACCCTTCAAAGAATAATTCATCCAATGTTTCATCAACTTTATAATCTCCGACGGCTTCTGGGCGTGGGTTAAATAGATCATCACCATTATGCAGGTAAAACACTGGGTAAGCTGTATCACTTGAATCATAATCCGGCGGCAGGTAGACCTGGATGTCCTTTTGACGATCACCCAGTTGGGGCATCGGAATCGTGAAGGTCTCAATGCGGCTTTCCTGAGGTGGGTTTGCTGGGAATGACCGGTTGTAAGCGGTCAACGGTTTTCCTTGAGATGTTTGTTTACTTTCTCCGAATACGTAGGCTTTCGCAAGATTTGTCTCTTTTGACAAAGCATGAGCAATATTCGGAAAG
>JAYELT010000061.1:0-3696 GCA_034717715.1 Chloroflexota bacterium
AGCCTTTTTTGTTTTGTGTTCGCGAATAAAAACGTCATGCTTAATTCGCGAATAAAATTGTCAGGACATGAAAAATAGGATAACACTGACAATGAAAGAAATAAAAAGGCTCAAAGTCATGACGATGCTCGAAGGAAAGCTGATGACAAGGGCAGAAGCTGCAGAAAAGCTGAAAGTGAGTGAGAGACAGGTATACCGCATACTAAAATCGTACCGTGAGAAAGGAGAACAAGGTTTGGTTCACGGGAACCGCGGGAAACGCTCTCATCGCCGGATAGACAATAAAGTTCGATATAAGATAAAAAGCCTCTTAGAAGATCAGTTAGCCGGGATAGAACGTATCATCCATTTCAAGACCATTCTAGATCGCTTAGGGATTGAATTGATCCAGGCAGACTCACCACAAGCCAAGGGCCGGGTTGAACGGCTTTTTGGGACCCTTCAGGATCGTTTGGTGAAAGCATTACGAGAAGCTGATGCCAAAACCCTTGAGGAAGCCAATCATGTTCTAAAAGCGTATTTACCTGAGCATAACCAGCGCTTTATGAAAAAAGCGGATCAAGAGGGTTCCGCCTTTGTCCCATGGCTTACCGATCTTGCGCCTGACGACCTGTTCTGCTTTCGATATACCAAAAGAGTTCGTAATGATAATACGATTTCTTTTGATAATGTGGTCTTGCAAATCCCACCAGGAAAATATCGAGAGCATTATGCCAAAGCCACAGTGGAATTACGTCAACACCTGGACTGTGCCCTCACGGTGCATTATCATGGGAAGCAAATTGCTCGATTTGAGCAAGCCAAAGGTTTCCCTCTCAGGATCGGCACTTTCGTGCCTGTCCCTGAGGAGCCTTTCAAGATTGATTTTGTTCCAGATCTTTTATCTTTGGACATGAGTGAAAAATGATACCAAAACCTGACATTTTTATTTTTCGAAAAACCTGACATAATTACTCGCGAATGACAGCCTTTTTTTTGTTTTTCGATAGCCTTTTTCGCCAGCGGGTTAGGCTAAGGGGATGAGTGCTGATACCTGCCAAATTTCCTCAATTTGTGTAACGATTGATGGGTCCAAACTTGTGGTAGCTGGGTAAATATTCATGTTGTTCAACATTGTGATGAAGGTTGAAAGCAAGGGGAGTCCAACCATTAAAACGCTTTCCACACCACCGTACCCTACTCCGATCCCATAAGCAGCTTCGAGCGTGTCTAATTTTTCATTTAAAAACTTCATTCCAATCCAACGAATAAGGGCACCTAAGAGAGCCCCCAGAAGGACACTCAATGCAATCTGCGTCACTCTGGATTCTTGAGCTGAGAGAACCCATGTGCCGTTTTCGACCAATGCAGTAAACCCATTAAACAACAAGACCAGCAGCGCTTGAACAATTAAATACGCCAATGCTCCGTAGGAGATCACACGCCAGGCAACACTGAATTGCTTATTTAACCAATAACCAGCTGCAATATGCAGAACGATCGAGATCAATAACGCAATGACAATTGCTATAATCAACAAGACCATCGTTTCCTCAATTCATTCATCCGAAAGAATCATTCTAGCATCTAAAACCTGTGCGCCTTCCCCCTCCCTGAAGACCTGCAAAGGATTAATCTCAACTTCAGAAATGAATGGATGATCTATTGCAATCTGGCTTAGACGTCCAATGGTATCCACAACTGCCTCAATATCATATCGTGGACCTCCCCGATACCCCTCCAGCAGTCGGCCTGCTTTTGTGATATCGATCATATCCCTGGCCTGGGAGGGTGTTAGCGGTGCCACTCCAAAGCCGACATCCTTAAATAGCTCAACGGTCACACCACCTAAACCGAACATCATCAATGGCCCAAAAGTTGGGTCACGCCGCATGCCAATTATGACTTCTAATCCTTTCGGTGCCATCTTCTCTACTAAATACCCGTGGATTTCAGCTCGAGGGTTGGCTTGTGTTATCTGATCATACATTTTTTCAACAGCTTGCTGAACCTCTAAGGCTGATCTTAATCCTAAAGCAATACCCCCCATATCAGATTTATGTAAGATTTGCGGCGAAACAATCTTAACCACAACCGGGTAGCCAACCTTCCCGGCAATCTCAACTGCTTTTTCAGCGTCTTCTGCTAATGCGCCGGGAGCAAGATCTAAACCGTAAGCCTCAAGGATTGGTCGCGTCTCAGCTTCTCCAAAAACTTTACCTGGGGATTGTGAAAGAATCTTTGCAACATTGGCAGTATCAACCTCAGGATATTGGAAACTTCTCACGAGCGTTTTTGTCAGCCATTCATGGTAGCGTCGCATGGCACCCAAAACATTTCCCGGAACATCTGGGAAGGTACTCATTGGCACAAGATTTCGATGTAATACCGCCCGAGCTTCTTTTAAGCTCTTCTCTCCAACCATACAAACCAGAACTGTTTTATCAGTCTTGTTGGCATTATCTGCGATTGCTTGCGCAACCGCACCTGGATCGACCAGGGATTGGGGAACCAGGATTGGTAGGAAGACATCCACCCCCGGATCGTCTAACAGGGTCGCAAGGCAGTGGGAGAATTCCGCTGGTTCTGCACCACCTAACATATCCACGGGATTGGCAACCTGAGCGCTCGGATTGAGTTTTGCTGCCAATTCAGCTTGTTTCTCTTCTGAAATGACTGCCAGCTCAAATTGATTGGCTGCCAGAGCGTCAGAGGCAAGTACAGCTGGACCTCCAGCATTTGTGAAAATTGCAACACGATTCCCCTTAGGCAATGCCTGGCAGCTTAATGCCCAGGCAACATCGAAAAGTTCAGGCATGGTGTGTACTTCAATTACCCCAGCTTGTTTGAAGGCTGCCTGGTAGGCAGAATACGAACCCGCCAGCGAGCCTGTATGTGAAGAAACCGCTTTTGCACCGGCATCCGTCTGGCCTGCTTTTAACATCACAATCGGCTTATTTCGTGAAACCTGGCTGGCGATACGGATAAATTTTTCACCATCCTGGATCCCCTCAACATAGGCTGCAATCACTTTTACCTTAGGATGATCGCCAAAAAATGCAAGGACATCACTTTCATCCACATCCAGCTCATTCCCAAGGCTGGCGAAATGTGAAAAACCGATCTGCTTTTCCGCAATATAATCGACTACACCACCGCAAACCGCTCCAGATTGTGAAATGAATCCAATTGACCCGATATCAGGAACACCTTCTATAAATGTTGTATCCAAACCAGTATGCAGATCAAGCGTTCCCACGCAGTTCGGCCCGATCAAACGCACCCCATACTGATTGGCAATCTGACGACATTCCTCTTCAAGTTCGATCCCGCTGCCTCCCACCTCCCGAAAACCACCTGAGATAATAATGACAGCTTTGATCCCCCGCTTGCCACAGGCGTGCAGCACATCGGGTGTCATAGGAGCTGGCAGAACCACAACAGCCAGGTCCACAGGGTCTGGAACCTCTGCGACATCTGGATAACATTGCATACCCAGGATTTGATCTGCCTTGGGGTTAATTGGATAAATCCCCCCCTGATAACCATACAAGGTCATATTCTTGAGGATGCCGTGGCTTAATTTTCTGGGATTGGTTGAAGCCCCAATAATCGCAACACCTGCAGGTGAGAAAAATGATGCCAGGTCATTTTTCATTCGGAGGACTCCTTTCATTCTCCAGTACAAGACTTGAAAGTTACGCAATTATACCCGAG
>JAYELT010000062.1:0-11806 GCA_034717715.1 Chloroflexota bacterium
ACTTGTAATTGGTCTCCTGGTCCTGGTTTTTACACTTGGGCTTGGTTTAATTTACTTTTTTTTCGGTCTTTATGCTGCCCTTTTAGGTCTATTCAGCCTTTTGGGGGTCCTGTTCCTAATTTTACTGATCTGGTTGATTCTGAGATTGATGGAAAGTTTAGCAAAATAATGAAGGATGGCATTCAACCTGAAAATATTGAGATTGATGGCTGGTCCTTTCGTATCCAACGACCCTCACAACCTAATGAAAAAACCAAATTACTATTACTTTTTCACGGACATCTTGGGAACGAAAATGTGATGTGGACCCTCATAAATCCAATACCGGGTACTTATTATATACTTGCACCGCGCGCCCCCATCCGGTTAGGAGTTGATCAATACAGCTGGCATGAAATCCATCCAAAGTGGCCGGATATCACTCTCTACGAGGAGATAACAGATCAGCTCATCCAGCGCATCGATACATGGCTGGAAGAACATCAATTAAACTGCGCTCAATTGGATACGATGGGATTCAGTCAGGGAGCGGTTTTAGCGTATGCCCTCGCCTTTCTCCACCCGGAAAAAGTAAGGAAAATGGCTGCGCTGTCCGGTTTCATCCCCCAATCCTGGCAAAAGGATCTAAACAATCGTGATCTAAAAGGAAAACATATTTTTATTGCTCATGGGAAACAGGATGAAATCGTGCCCCTTAACAAAGCACGCCAAGCAGCCGCCTGGTTAAAAGAACATGGTGCCCAGGTTACACTCTGTGAAGCCGATATCGGTCACAAAGTTGGTGTTAATTGTTTCAAGAGTTTGGGAGCGTTCTTCAGATCTCCAACCTAACGCCCGCTTATCAAAGCAATCACGCCTAAGAATATACCCAGCGCTCCAAGACCAATAATTATCAAGCCCATCGGAACTCCGCCAACACCTATATTCTCAGTTGCAGATGTATAAGTCGGTATATCCAACGGTGGTGGCTCTGTAAAAGTCGGTAAGCGTGTAGATTCTGGTGTAATTATGAATTGTGCAGCCAGTGTGGGGTCAACAGTCTGTGTGATATTGGGTGTCGATGTTGGTGGTGGATCAACGATCGGTAGATTTCCACCGAATAGGGTTACCAGGTTGCCATACACCCATGCTTTCCCATCAGCAGCCCCCACATATTCAATCTGGATCCAGTCGCCATAGCGACCGAGTGCATTAGCCTCCTGGTCGATGAGTAGCACGCCCACCTTTTCCGTTAAAGCGCTTGGACCTGCACGCACATTGATTTGCGTATCATTTGCTGTTAATGCATTTACAATCACATATGGGCCGCGAGGAGTGCTGGTAACAGTGGGGATATTGCCAGTCGGTTGTTGTGCGACAGGTCCTGCTTCAACAATATCATTCACTTGAAACCCTGAGATTGCTATGATTAAGATGAATAAAATCATCGGTATGATCAACCGATCTCTCATCGAAAGCTCCATATAATCTACTTATGAAATTCAGCAGAAGGATTATAATCCATTGAAGTAGAATAGGAAAGTGAGACCTCATTTAGAAGGATAAATGCCCAGGAAGGTTATCAAATGACAGAAACTCACATTTACCATGGAGAACTAAATCCCAGTGATATTGCCCGTGACATTATCGCTCACTTCAACCGCGGAAGTTACCGTGTGCAGCAAATAGGTCGTGACCCAAAGATTGCTGTACAAATCGCTACACATCAAATGAACCGCTCTGGGGGACAAACAGCACTCACCATCACAATCCACAAGGTTGAAGATGGTGTTTCAATACAGGTAGGCAATCAAGCCTGGCTAGGAGTAGCAGCCAGCCTGGGTATCACAGCACTGGGTGCCCTCCGCAACCCGTTATCGCTCCTGGGAAGGTTAGATGACCTGGCACAGGATATTGAATCTCTTCAACTTGAAGAAGATATCTGGGAAGTGATTCAACAATCTGCACATCAACATGGAGTCGGTAAAGAACTTTCAGACAGATTAAATCGCTATATCTGCCCTTACTGCAATACAGCAAATCCCAAGGGAGAAAGTCGCTGCATCGCCTGTGGCGCTCCTTTGGGTGACATTCAACCGCAAACATGTTCGAATTGTGGATTTGTAGTTAGCAATCTTGAACGTGAATGTCCAAACTGCCATGCAAAACTACCAGCCAGTAGATAGCCTCTGCATATCGATGGGGGAAAATTAGGCATCCGATATTGGTTTCAATCAATTAGATCACGCGCCAATGTCGATTATCATCTTTAATGAAATCATTTGCGCCGTGCGGCCCCTGTGTCCCAGCCTCATATATTGGTAAATTGCTCAGGTTCTGAGTTTCCCAGGCATCTGTGATGTGCTCAGTTAATCTCCAGGCCTCTTCAACCTCATCACTACGGGTAAACAATGT
The DNA here is from genome assembly GCA_034717715.1 of Chloroflexota bacterium. Classification (GTDB taxonomy): domain Bacteria; phylum Chloroflexota; class Anaerolineae; order Anaerolineales; family Anaerolineaceae; genus Brevifilum. Next base: position 2,395 of record JAYELT010000062.1, read on the forward strand.
TGCATCCCCCATCAAACAATCTAACAACAATCGCTCATATGCTTCAGGTGGTTCACCACCAAAAGCGTCTGCGTAATTGAAACGCATTTCAACCGGCTCCACTCGCATGACATTGCCTGGGACTTTCGCACCTAAGAATAACGTGATACCCTCATTTGGTTGAATGCGAATAACCAGCACATTTGGGGCTTCGATAGAAAGATTACGCTGCCCAAATAATGATAGCGGAATTTGTGTAAATTGAATAGCAATTTCAGTCGCTCGCCTGGATAATCGTTTTCCCGTACGAAGATAAAATGGCACGCCTGCCCATCGCCAGTTGTTGACAGACAACCTTGCAGCCATATAGGTTTCAGTAATAGATTCAGGAGCCACATCAGGTTCATCCCGATAGCTGGGAACCCGTTTCCCATCAATCGTTCCCGAAACATATTGCGCCCGAAAAGTATTCTCCAGAGCTTTTTCCCCTGAGATGTCATAGATGGATTTCAGCACCTTGACCTTCTCATCACGGACTGTTTTGTCATTGAACACGGCGGGAGCTTCCATCGCGGTCAGTGATAAAAGTTGAAGGAGGTGGTTTTGGAAGACATCCCTTACAGCTCCTGCATTGTCATAATACCCCGCCCGAGTACCAACGCCTTCGGTTTCTGCCATGGTGATCTGGATATGGTCAATATATTTCCTATTCCACAGCGGCTCGAAAATGCCATTACCAAAGCGAAAAGCCAAGATATTCTGTACTGTTTCCTTACCAAGATAATGATCCATCCGATAGATTTGATCTTCTAAAAATACAGCATGGAGTTTTGCGTCAAGTAATTGTGAAGTTTCCAGATCACGGCCAAAGGGTTTTTCCACAACGATACGGCGCCAGGCTTTTTCACATGATTCTAAGTTCGATTTGCCAATTTTTTCCACAATAGTAGCATACCAGCCTGGTGGAGTTGATAAATAGAACAATGTGTTGTTTACACCCAGCTGAGTCAAAACTTGGGCAAGCTGATTATAACCCTCTGAATCCTGAAAAGTTGATTCGACATAATACGCATTGTCCAGTAGTGCAGATAGAATTTTTTCATCAATGGGTTTTGTCCTGCTATAATCCATCACGCCCTGCTTTAAGACATCACGCATTTTCTCATTAGACCAGGGCCGCCTGGCAAAACCAATAATATAAAAAGGCTTCGGAAGACGGTTATGTTTTGCATTTTCATAGAGTGCCGTCATCAGTTTCCGTCTGGCCAAATCCCCAGTTACACCGAAAATGACAATGACAGCGCCTGCAGTACAAGGATCAAAGTTCTCTTCTTTTTTTCGCATAGCTTCTCCAGCCTAGCCTTTTTTTCATCCAAGTGCTAATAAATTCAATTTTACCTGAAATAATCATCTTCCTTTCACAACACCAATTAATTCAATCTTCCAGACCATCCTGCAACAAATGAACACTACCTATTCTCTAATATGAACAATTTTCTCCAAAAGAACCAATATCATAAGTTTGCGGTTCAGAACTATTACACCTCAGGGAAATATATTCAAGTTATAATAAAATCACTTATTAATTTTTTTTGGAGGATTTATTTTGATTAAAATCATTGCAGATACAACTTGTGGTTTGCCGTTAACAGAACTTGAGGTTTTAGGCGTTGATGTCATCCCTCAAATCATCATTTTCGATGAAGAACCATATCGAGATGATCATGAGATTGACACACCGACGTTTCTGGAAAAACTGAAACAAGCCAAAACACTGCCCAAAACAGCAGCACCACCACCAGCATTCTATGAACCCCTCTACAAAGCCTATGCGAAAGAAGGAGTTAGCATCGTCATCCCCACGCCATCAACTGAACTCAGCGGCACGTATCGGTCAGCAGTGGTGGCTGCTGAAATGGTCCCAGAGGCAGATGTTCATATTTTGGACACTCGCACGATCGCAGGCGGTTTGGGCACGCTAGTAAAGAAAGCAAAAGCCTGGGCAGATGAAGGCAAAGCTGCAGAAACGATTGTTCATGATTTGAAAGCATTAGCTGAAAGAGAAGTTGTTTTCTTCTTAGTAGACACACTTGAATATCTATATAAAGGTGGACGAATAGGCAATGCTTCCTACCTATTCGGAAGTGTGCTTCAAATGAAACCAATCCTTGGAATTGAAGATGGTAAAGTGACAGCAATTGAGAAACAGCGCACATCCCATAAGGCACTCAAACGGCTGAAGGAATTGGTTTATGAACAATGCCCCAAAAGCGAGAGTTCTTACATCACAGTCAGTCATTGTGGTGGTCAGAAAAGAGCAGAACAGCTTGCCTGTGAACTTGAACAAGACTTGAATGTACAATCCATCCCCGTATACGAAGTGCCACCTGCCATCGTTGTCCATGGTGGTCCTGGGATCATATCAGTAAGTTTTTTTAGTATGATTTGACCTAAAAATAGGAGATAACCCACCAACCAGGTATCTCTCAGGTTTATTTGTTTTCAAAAGGCTTCCATTAGAATCGCCGCCAGGGTCTTATCATCTAAAGCGACCGGGTTATTTTGCATACTCGAAGAGACTTTAGATTTTGCAATTATTTGATCAAAGTCAAATTTTTCAACACCTATGGCATGCAAACCTGGAATGCCAAGGGCTTCTGCTAATTCAACTACCCACCTTACACCCTCTTCAATCGTCGCATCGGGATTGCCTGTCAACAATGAGGATATTTCCTGATAGCGATTCCTGATTTCTCCGCCAACTTTCATTTGTGTCAGTACACGTACGTTGTATTTCATCACATAAGGTAGCAAACTGGCACAAATCGCGCCATGCGGGGCATTGAACATACCACCGATTGGTCCTGCAAATCCATGTACAGCACCCAAACCCGAGTTAGCAAGCGCCAATCCCCCATAAAGGCTGGTCATTGCCATATCTTCCCTGGCTTCTTTATTCAACCCGTATTTGAATGCAAGATATAGCGATCGAGCTCCCCGCTTGATCCCCTCTTTTGCAACAATATCGGTTAATGGGTTTGCCCGAATGGAAACATATGCTTCCAGTACTTGTGTCAAGGCATCCATCCCAGTGGTAGCAGTTACAGAAGGCGGCAATGTATAAGTCAATTCGGGATCTACAATTGCCACTGTTGGGATCATCTTTGGACTACGCATACTAACCTTGACATGATGGTGGGGTGATGTAATGACAGCATTCTTCGTCACCTCGGTCCCAGTTCCAGCAGTTGTTGGAAGGGCAATCATCTTTGCTGCGGTGTTTTTAATCTTTCTTCCCTTACCAACGACCTCCAGGTAGTCAAAGATGTCTCCCGAATTCGTCATCAATGCAGCGATTGCCTTTGCTGCATCCAACACGGAACCACCACCATAACCGATCACGAAATCACAATTTGATGCCCTCGATTTAGCAAGTCCTGCTCGTATTATGGGGACATCTGGCTCTTTTTTCACACGGAATATCTCAACATCAATGCTAGGTGCTTCCATGATCTGAAGCAATATAAACGAAGGAACAGAACCACTTCCACAAACGACCAATGCATGCTTTCCCAAAGCAGGTGCAATCTCTTCAACTTTCTTTAAGGAACCATTGCCAAATACGATCCTGTTAGGAGCAAAAAAATCAAATTGCATATCTAATCCCACTCTTTTTCATCTGGAAAAATGTTCTGATATATTTTCTTTGTTCTGGGAGCAGCCATCATATCTGCAACAGTTTCTTTCCAGGCTTGATAATGCGGTGTCTCTTTATGTTTGGCTGTATCTTCTTGGGTACGGTACACTTCATTCAACATGATTTGACAAGGATCATCCGTGTTTTGAAGCACATCAAACCGGGCTATTCCCGGTTCTAAAAGGCTGTTCTTTGCATTCTCTTTTGTCACGGTTAAGAACGCATCAAGATGCCCTGGTTTAACCTTAACAAACACATTGACAATGAACATATAGCCCTCCTTTCTAATCTCAGGATACCGGAAGACTTTCTTTCAGATTCAGTATACTATGTTTCAAAGGTACACAAATCTCTTCCATGAAAACTCAACGATCTAATATTGACAACCCTGAATGCATCTACCAGGATGATGATTTATTAATCATTAACAAACCACCGGGATTATTAAGCATTCCAGACGGTTATGATTCATCACTTCCTCATCTTAAATCAGTCCTGAAACCAATTTACGGGAATTTATGGATTGTGCACCGGTTGGATAAGGAGACCAGCGGGATCATGCTTCTTGCGAGAAATAAAGATGCCCATCGTAAATTAAACGAGAGCTTTCGTGAAAGAAGAATCAAAAAAACATACCATGGCCTGGTGACACCCCTCCCCAATTGGCGAGAAATGCATATCAAGCAGCCCCTCAAGCCTAATGCAGACCGAAAACACCGCACAAGAGTTGACCAAGTAAACGGGAAAATCGCTGAAACAGTCTGCAAAGTAATAAAGCGTGCCGCCTATGGTGCCTTAATGGAAATCAACATTCTAACGGGAATTACGCACCAAATACGAGCTCACCTGAGAACTTTAGATTTGATCCTTTTTGGAGAATCCCTTTACAATGCGGGCTTACCCTCTCTACCCTTTCCAGTCCAACGATTGATGCTGCATGCGCGTTTTATTGGATTCAAGCACCCCTCACATGGAGAATGGATTCGGTTTGAAGCACCATATCCCAATGATTTTCGAGTTGTCTATACAAAACTATTGATTACCACAATTCGGGATGTAATGACTTAATTGAACAAACGCCCTGTGATCCAACAATGATATGATCAAGAATTGGCAGCTCAAGCATTTCACCTGCTTCAATCAGCGTACGGGTCAATTGAATATCTTCTGGGCTTGGAGAAGGATCACCGCTGGGATGGTTGTGAACAATGATCAGAGCAGCTGCGTTAAGGCGAATACCTGATTTATAAATTTCTGCGGGGCGGACTGAAGACGAGTTTAGCGATCCACGATATAACTTTTCGGTAAATAAATGGCGATTGCGGCTATCTAATAACAACACCCACAATTCCTCTTGCTCAAGCCCAGCCATTTTATACTGCACCTGGTCAGCCACATCCTGCGGACTGGTAATCATGACATGTTCTTCTGGTTTATGCCGTGCTAACCGATCACCAACTTCAATAGCAGCTTTAATTTGCGCAGCTTTTGCTGGTCCCACACCATCCACCTGACACAATTGACGGAATTTCGCCTTTTGTAAGCCAGCCAATCCTTCAAATATCGTAAGCAATCGTTGACCTATTTGAATTGCGCTTGATCCTTTCTTTCCCACTCGCAGTAAAATCGCTAATAGCTCAGCATCCGTTAGAACTTCCGCCCCTTGCTCCTCCAAGCGCTCCCGGGGACGCTGTGATTGTTCAATATCCTTGATCCGGTAACCTAATTTAGGATCTATCATTCAACATCCTCCAGAAAAATGAAAATCAGCCCAATTTTGTCAATTAGATGCAAATTCCCTGCATTTATTTTATAATGATGAACTTAGAAGAATCATCATAGAATTTGCTCCATGATATAATAACACCAATCTCATGTTGAGAATGGAAGAAAAATGGAATTCATTATTAAGCAGCTAAAACATTGCGCTCTTGTGGAGATTAATGGCAGAATTGATAGTTATACAAGCCCGAGAATTGATGAAACAATAAAATCATTAATAGCAGATGGCTATTGTAATCTCGTGATCGACTTGAAAAAGGTGACCTTCATTTCTAGTTCAGGGATCCTGGTTCTTGTCAATGCTCAAAAAAAGTGTATTCGAAATAGCATGGGGCAAATCGTCATATCGTCTATACCTGAGCTTGTTTATTCAAGTTTCAAGCTTGCAGGATTTGACCAACTCTTTGAATTCTATGATGATGCAACCACTGCTGTCGGAAGTTTTTAAGGATTGATTAAATGAAGAGTAGAACCTTCCCTGGAAATTATAAAAGCCTGGAAACAATAAGTGAGTTTATTATCCAGGAAGCACAATATTTTGAGTTTTCTCCGGCTGAGGTATATGCCATTCAAACGGCTGTCGATGAAGCATGTGCAAATATCATTGATCATGCTTATGGGGGTGAAAATCTTGGACAAATCGAGATCCAGGTGCAAAAGCTCAAAGAGGGCATAAAGATCATACTTCATGATAATGGCGTTTCCTTTGACCCTGATGATATCCCCGCACCTGATATCACTTCCCCATTGGAAATCAGAGAGGAAGGTGGTTTGGGTATTTTCTTCATGCAGAAATTAATGGATGAAGTTATCTTTAATTTTTCACAATCGGGGACCAATACGCTGACAATGTTAAAATATCGAGGGGATTAAATGTGTCTGCGAAGAGTCCAAATCAAAAATATCCAAACCTGACACCCCAGCAAATCCTTGATTTCGCTCAAGAGTTAACTTTGCTCAGCACATATGAGTCACAACAGGATGCAATATTAAATCTCCTTCATACCCATTTTGATGGGGTCGGCTACATTTGGTTAAAATCAATTCCCAGGTTTTCAATACAAACTAAGCATCAAATCGAATTCCCCTTTGACCCAGACGAAAATCAGATTGACAGAAAAGCAGGTCAGCTGGGATATCAACTTATCGAGATTGATCGCCAATTTTGGTTTCTCTTTCCATTAATTCACAGCGGGACAGATTTCGGGAAGATCATTCTTAAACGAGATAATCCCTTGGATAACCAAGCAGTGAAAAACCTTAAAGTTATCAGTCAAATGACCGCTATGGGAATCTATGCCACGCTTCAAGCACACTTAACTGAATGGCAACAAAAACAACTTAAATTGGTTCGCACTGTCACTGAGCAAATCTCACTTATAACTGATTTGGATCTTCTCACCAAACAAATTACGAAACTTGTCCAACAAACCTTCAATTACAGCTATGTCGCTGTGTTTCTTATTGATGAGGAACGTGAAAGACTGCAATTCATGTCCAGCACGCTTGCTGATGAAAAGAAACGATCCGAAGCTAAACGACCAGATTTTGAGCATGAGACACATCCTGGCTTTGCACTCGGCGAGCACATGATCGGTTATGTAGCCAAGACAGGCAAAGAATTAATTGCAAACGATGTCGTAACAGAACCACGATATAAAATTGTGAATTCCTTGACCGAAACGCAATCTGAATCCGTGATCCCTCTGAGATTTACTTCCCGAATCCTTGGCGTTTTTGATATCCAGGCTGATAAAACCAATGTATTTGGAGAAAACGATTTACTCGTACTCAGAGCACTTGCGGATAATATTTCCATAGCTATCGAAAGAACACGATTATATATGGGGGTCAAAGAACAAGCTGATCAACTCGCAGCAGTATATGAGGTTAGTCGTGCTATCACATCAATACTCGACAATGATGAACTTCTCCAGAGAATTGTGAGTTTGATTCATGAGCGGTTTGAATTTCCATTTGTGCATCTGTTTGTCATCGATCACGTCCAAAACAAGATCACTTACAAAGCGGGCAGTGGTCAAAGAGCAATAGGATATGCTAAGGCTGGGGTTTCATTTGATATCAAGGCAGAAAAAGGAATCCTCCCGTGGGTCGTTCAGCATAGCAAAACCAAGCGAATTAATAATATTGAAGTAGAGCCGTTATTCATTAAATCGTATGAATCTCAGCAAGTTATTGGTTCAGAAATGACCATACCGCTTATTTTTGGGGGAGAAATTTTAGGTGTGCTTGATATTCAAAGCGATCAGAAAGATGCATTTACAAACGAAGATCAGCAACTCATGGAAACACTGTCTGATAATATTTCAATAGCTATGCGAAACGCGGGGCTTTATCGATCTGAAAATTGGCGTCGCAGAGTTGCTGAAAGTTTGCGCGATGTCGCAGGATTATTATCAGACAATACAGCATTATCAGATATTCTGAATGTTATTTTAAAACAGCTTCGTCAGAACTTGCCTTGTGATTGTGCTGCCTTTTGGCTCTTTGACCCCGATCTAACAGGAGAAACACTCCCTGAAACTCAGGGACTTCACTTAGCAGCGTACCAGGCCGCAGAGGATCTATCTACGCAGAACCTGGAAGAGACGCTATGTTTCCCAGATCCCTGGGTGAAAAGGGCATTAGAACAAGCGTTACCTACAATTCGTCAACATGATGATAAGATAGGTCCGATTGCAAATCAATATCATTTACCACAGAACTATTCCGCCATCGCTGCACCACTTCATACAGGAGAGGAGATTCTGGGGATTCTAATGCTAATACACCGCACTCCTGGCCGGTATGGACAAGAATCACAGAAAATCACCTCTGCATTTGCCAGCTACGCTGCGATTGCAATCAAAAACACCCGGCTTTATACGACATCGCAAGAACAAGCCTGGATAGCAACAATCCTTTTACAGGTTGCCACTGCAACCCAATCGTTAACAAAATTAGACGAATTAGTGAAGACCATCGTGCGATTAACACCGATGGTCGTTGGTGTGAAAGGTTGTGCCCTTTTCTTACGAGAACCTGAGCGAGATATTTTCTCCTTGAATGCCATGTATGGAATCGGAGACTTTTCAGAAGGGGTAAACCTGGATCAACCATTATTCTTAAACACCGCACCAATTTTGGAAAAATTATTAATTACTCAAGAACCTCAGCGTGTGATTGATCCAAAAGTGGATTTTGATCTGGAAGACTCATTTTCTGCTCAAATGTCACAGGATTCACTAATTTTACTGCCGTTAATCGCCAGGGATGAGATTCTGGGGGCATTCATGCTGGCATGTGAGCCGGAATCACACCTATTTGAGGACTCTTCAATCATTTTAGACGAAGAGCGTTATCAGATCATTCAAGGGATCATTCAGCAAACTGCCATAGCCATTGAAAACATTCGGTTGCTTGAAGCCAAACAGGAAGAAGCTTATATTTCAACCGTATTGTTACAAGCTGCACAAGCTGCTGTTAGCAATTCGGATTTACAGGACACACTTGAAACAATCGTCCATATCATGCCCATCTTGGTCGGGATAGATGCGAGTGTGATTTACATGTGGAATGAGGAGGAGGATAGCTTCCATATATCACACGCAATCACTTCAGGATCAAAAGATGAAACAGAAATTTTTGATCTGACCTACTCCCCAGGTGACTTTCCTATGCTGGACTCCGTTTATCAAAACAATCGCCCGATTGTTTATCCCTTTATGGATAACCCATTACCTCCTGAAGATTGGGATTTAGCACTTCCTGATGAAGAACAGATCGATCCAACACCAATCCTGCAGAGTCGTTTTCCTTTGTTGATAGGCTTCCCATTGTCTATGAAAGATGATATTTTTGGTGTGCTGTTAGCCTTAGATAAAAGTTTCTCTGTTAATCGAGAACGCCGATTTGAACTGCTTTGGGGTATCGCTCAACAAGCATCCCTTGCTA
>JAYELT010000062.1:11906-13995 GCA_034717715.1 Chloroflexota bacterium
GGCTTCCCATTGTCTATGAAAGATGATATTTTTGGTGTGCTGTTAGCCTTAGATAAAAGTTTCTCTGTTAATCGAGAACGCCGATTTGAACTGCTTTGGGGTATCGCTCAACAAGCATCCCTTGCTATCCAAAACGATATTATTAATAAAGAAATGATCGAACGTCAACGTCTTGAGCGTGAATTCCAGCTAGCAAGAGAGATCCAACAAACTTTTCTACCTAATCAAATGCCCAAAATCCCAGGTTGGGAGATGGATGTGCGCTGGGAGACGGCTCGTCTGGTTGGTGGAGATTTTTATGACTACTTCTTACTTCCTGACGGCAGGCTGGCCTTCTTAATCGCTGATGTTTCAGATAAAGGTCTGGCGGCTTCTCTTTACATGACAGTTACACGGACACTGATTCGTGCGGCCGCACAAGAATCAACATCAACGGCAGAGACGCTTGAACGAGTAAACGACCTCCTGCTCGTAAATTCACAAAACGGTTTGTTTGTAACCACGTTCTATGCAATTTTGTCGATTGATGATGGTACCCTCAACTATACGATGGCTGGTCATAACCCACCTTTTGTTATCAGAGATCAACAAAACAAAGTTGTCGAATTCTCTAAAGGAGGGATTGCTCTTGGTGCTCTGCCAGATATCCATTTACAGCAAAACCAGATCATCCTTGACCCGGGGGACTGTTTGATACTCTATACAGATGGTGTCACTGAAGCTTTCGACCTCCAGGATCAAATGTATGGTGAAAAACGTTTGCGTCAATTACTGCAGAAAACGATTGGTGAAAGAGCAAAGGTCGTTTTGGAGAATCTAGAAACAGATCTCAATAACTTTCGCGGTAGTGCTCCGTTAAGTGATGATACAACCATACTTGCAATAAGCAGATTAAAGTCACTTACAAACGAACACGGGGATACGAGAACCGCGCAAGACAACATCCACAGTACTCCCAAATAGAATTTCCAAAACCGTCTGTAAACCATACCCCCCCATCAAGATCATATCAACAGATAATTCGTTGGCAACCTGCAAGATTACATCACTGGTTCTCCCTGGATATTGATAAAATTGGATTTTGTTAAAACACTCACCCACAACCTCCTCAGCGTCCTTAAGAAGTCTTTTCCCTTTATTCTCATCATCCTCTACAGCAAGAACAGATATCTTCCGACCGTACTTGCTGGCAAGGTAGCTTGCAACAAATAAGGCTTCCTTACCTTTTGGACTGGCATCATACGCCAAAAGTATATGGTTCATTGTACTGACCTGGTCTTTCACTATCAGGATTGGACAAGTACTCTGTCGCAAGATCATACGCATACCGGAAGACAGTCGAGAAAAGATACTTGTTAATGGTGGATATGACAATTTTAAAATAACAAGATCATTTACCTTTGCCCGTTCACAAATTGTTTCCGCTACATGACCTTTACTGAACACCAAATTTCCACTAATAGCAACTTGATCCAAGCGTTCTCTATATGCCTGTGTCAGGTCATTTTCATTGATTATTTTCATATCAGATTGATCATTGACAACCAGTCCACGCACCTCAGCATTTTCAAGCTGAGAAATGATGATCGCTTGTTCCAATGCGATCCAACTTTCCGATCTGCCACTCATAGCAACAAGGATATCTGAAAATAGGTTTTGATCAACAATCTCTTTCTGTAAACGCCATTCCCCGGGTGAAGAAAAATCCTCCAATGGTTTGGGAAGCAAAGCCGCTATTAAACTTCTGCCTATCTTATCCAGTATCCTGAGAATGCTTTTCCCCCTGCGGTTCACAAAATCAGTGGCAGCTTTTTCTGGGCGAACAGACCATCCGAGCTCCTTTTCCATGTATGACTGGTGATCCAAAAGCCAAATATAGAGATCCGTTTCAGTTCGTTCTGGGAACTCTTGCAGGATCTCCTGTTCACGGATGATATCAATGATTGGGGAATAAACCAGGTCATACCAATGTCGAGTAGCTTCTTGTATGGGTATTTCTCTTTGCTGTTCATTTCCCATGTAATGACGATGCACACGAATGTGCTCTTTTAGGGTCTCGTATTGTCCTGGATAAGTTAGAAGTAGGTTG
>JAYELT010000063.1:0-39894 GCA_034717715.1 Chloroflexota bacterium
GATCCAAATCAGTATGGCCGATGTGGGCGCTGCATGGCAAAATGGTTTTGCAGAACGATTGATCCGCACTATCAAAGAAGAGCAGGTCAATATTGATTTTATTATTACATTTTTTGATAATGTGATTATTTTAGATGTTTACTCAGAATCTCAATCGCTGCTTGAAGGTAAGCGGCGTTTGCTGCATCCTCCGCCAAAATGACCTCCGGTACCAGGGGAAATTCCTGACCCGCAATCCACCAGTGACCGCTGGTGATATGAACACTGGAACTATCATCGAGATCAAAGATATATTGGATAGTAGTTTTCCCAAAGGTGGGATTACCTATCAAGGTAGCTCTGTTCGCTTTATTTATTGCGCCAGCAATAATTTCTGCTGCGCTGGCAGTATTACCATTCACAAGCACAACCAGTGGAAACTGTGTGAATGGTCCAGATTTCTCGATTTTGAATATCTCCACTTCCTGGTCTTTAAACTGACGCTGCATGATTTCACCATCCTCGAGGAAAAGGTGAGTGATTTCAATGCTAGCATCGACCAACCCTCCGCCATTGTTTCGGAGATCAAGGATAAAAGCATGTGCACCTTGTTCAAGCAGCGCTTGAATACCGTTTTGAACCTCATCAGCGGATGTGTCTGAGATTCGATTGACTATTACCATCCCGATACGTGTTTCCTCGGGCATGAGATTGTAGCTGACCGAGGGGAGTGAGAACGATCGCCGTTTTATCATGAAATCAAACATCTCGCCATCACGCTGGATTGAGACCTTTACCTTTTCACCGACCGGACCCCGTAAGGCAGCAATGAGGGAAACCTCATCTATATCAGGCGTAACAGATAGGTCTTCCACAGACACCAGCAGATCACCATCCTTAATACCAGCTTCAATCGCCGGTGATTCTGGTAAAGGATAAAGCCGCCAGGACATTTGTGTATCCTGCTCCAAACGTACGCCAACACCTCCGAAACTTCCTGATAATTCATTGGATTGTATTTCATTCGCCGCCGGTTCAACGAAAATGGTATAGGGATCGTTCAGGGTTCCCAACAAACCCCGAATCATGCCATATTCCCTAACACATTCTGAAGGTAACTCCAGAATTGTGTTGTTCTGCAGGATATCGTTGGCCTGTTGCAGGAGTTTGAATTCTCCCTTTGAGTGCATACAAATCTGAGAAAGGAAAAAACCTGCAGCTGCTGAGAGCACCACAATGATGATCTGGATGGCAATTAATATCCATAATGATCGAGTTTTCTTTTCGGAGTGATTTTTCATAGTTTATCTTTCAGATTCAGGTGATTAAGGTATAATAGTTCCATTCCATTATACTAATGGAAAATTGAGGATGAAACGATAAGATAAAATAATTGGGAAAAAAGCGCCCGGCCAATCTAAGAAAAAAAGATTGGTGACGAGGATGGAGGTTCCCTGGTGCAGACCAGGGTTAACCGAAGTAAATTCGGGAAAATCGAGAGATCGGCGGATGCCTCCCACTGCTTTAAGCAGTAGAATTCCCAAACAAGCAATACAAATTGACTGCTGATGCTGCCTGGAAGAGGGCTTCTCTTCTGGACGCATGAAGTAAAAATAATTTTGGAGGTTTGACGCAATGTGCGGGATTGTTGGATATATTGGTGGACTCGATGCAACACCTATCGTATTGAAAGGATTGAAGAAGCTGGAATACCGTGGTTATGATTCCGCTGGTGTGGCTGTTTTGGATAATGGCAATATTCAAATCCGACGCGATGCAGGGAAACTGAGCCATTTGGAGGCTTTGGTGAATGACACACCTATCCACGGGAAGATTGGGATTGGGCATACGCGTTGGGCAACACATGGTGAACCAAATGCCAGGAATGCCCATCCGCATATTGGCAGCACCGGTGAGGTTGTCGTAGTACATAATGGTATTGTAGAGAATTTCCTGGCATTGAAGGAAGCATTGATCGCTGAGGGGGTGGTGTTTAAGTCAGAAACCGACACAGAGACGATCGTTCACCTGATTGAGAAATATTTGGCCAGTGGTTGTATGCTGGTTGAAGCTGTGCGACAGACCCTGCAAAAATTGAAAGGGGCACACGGTATTGTGGTTATGTCCTCTCGGGAACCGGATAAAATCGTTGCTGCTCGTATCGGTAACGCTGGGGGTGTGGTAATTGGGCTGGGTCAAGGCGAGAACTTTATAGCTTCTGACCTGCCTGCTATCCTTGAACATACACGTAAAGTCGTGTTCCTCGAGTCTCATCAAATGGCCGTGGTCACTCGGAATGATCTTAAAATCACTGACAGCCAGGGGGTTCCGGTTGAATTCCAGGTGCAAAACATATCCTGGGACCCGGTTGCTGCAGAAAAGGGTGAATATCGTCATTTTATGCAGAAAGAGATCCACGAACAGGTTCGCTCCCTAACAGATACCTTGGCTGGCCGAGTTGACTTTGATGAGGGCCGGGTGATGCTGCACACCTTGAACCTGGATGCTGACCGCGTAAAAAGTATTCGAAAGATCATCATTACAGCTTGTGGAACTGCCGCACATGCTGGCATGGTGGGAAAAATTCTGATTGAAAGGATTGCGCGTGTACCTGTGGAAGTCGCCATTGCCTCTGAATTTCGCTATGCGGACCCTTTGGTGGATGAGCACACAGTTATTCTGGCGATCAGTCAATCGGGTGAGACAGCTGATACCCTGGCAGCAATGGAGGAAGGTCGGACAAAAGGCGCGACCTTATGGTCAAATGTCAATGCGATTGGGTCTCAAGCGATGCGCATTGCAGATGGGTGCATCTCTATGCAGGTGGGGCCGGAGATTGGTGTGGCTTCTACTAAGGCTTTTACCGCGCCGCTGCTGGATATGTATTTACTGGCAGTCTACCTGGCTGATTTGCGAGGGGTCATTACCCCTGATCAACGGTATGGTTTGGTCAATGACCTGATGGCTGTTCCATCATTGGTGGGGGAATGCCTGGATCGGGAACCTGATGTTTTGGCTTTGGCGCGCAAGTTCAGGAATACCAACCACATGCTTTATCTTGGTCGTGGGATCAATATGCCGATTGCTTATGAGGGAGCGCTCAAACTCAAAGAGATTTCGTATATCCATGCCGAGGGTTACCCTGCTGGAGAGATGAAACACGGTCCGATAGCGTTGATAGACCGCACGATGCCCGTTGTTGCATTGGCACCCAAAGATCCCTGGTATGACAAGATGATTAGCCAGATTGAACAAGCGCTGGCTCGTGGTGGGGAGATAATCGCAGTGGCGACGGATGGTGATCAACGCATCCCGGACCTGACAGAAAATATCCTGTGGGTGCCAAAGACGCCCTGGCTCCTCAGCCCGGTTGTGACCAGCATTCCACTACAGTTATTTGCTTATCATATTGCATCGTTACTGGGCCTGGATGTGGATCAGCCACGAAATTTAGCTAAAAGTGTGACGGTAGAATAGCAAGCAATCATTATAACTAGACCAGGTTATTAAAAATTATTATTAAATTTCTCTGAGTGAGATGGTAATTTCGTTTCATTCAACACCTCACTTTTACGTTTTAGATTATCTCCATAAATCCAAAAAATTTACCTTTTTTGGAATAAGACCAGTGTCATATAATATAGCGGTTAGGATAGATAAATTAATCTTGAGTGAATTTTGAATTTCTTTGTTGAGTCTACTGCAAAAAGGGTATGGTCTGTTTGAAAGTGGGGCGTCTTGTGTCATTTTTATGCTTTTTTGATGGTTCAATCCCATAAAACGCGTAAAATTCGAAATATTTGTGGGGCATCAGATTAGCTATTTCCCAGAAATTGGAGTTTTTTCAGTAGGGTCTTTGTTGAAACTAAAAATATTCATCTTCTTGATAATATAAACTTATATCATTGGAAATTTTATTCACAAGTGGGTAAAATAGACCAGGTGTTTAATGAACTGGTCATGGTTCAATGATGATTGGAATTTGTTGGTCATGGCTTTATATCAAATCAAATAAATATCACTTCGTTAAGAAGTTATGAAAGGAATGTTTCGTATGTCAGATGTAACAAAAGCGCAGGTCCTCGCTGCCTTAAGTAAGGTAATGGACCCAGAAATTCATAAAGACCTTGTCTCTTTGAAGATGATCAAGGATATCGAAATCAATGATTCACAGGTTTCTTTTACAGTTGAATTAACCACCCCCGCCTGCCCACAGCGTCATCAGATCCAAAAGGATGCTGAAAACGCTGTATTAGCATTAGAAGAAGTTGAAAAAGTGAACGTAAAATTAGGTGCCAGGGTGGCGTCTAATGAAAAGATAATTGACCTTTCGGTCAAGAATATCATTGCGATTGGCTCCGGAAAAGGGGGGGTGGGTAAATCAACCATAGCAGTGAACCTGGCTGTAGCTTTGGCAAAATATGGTGCCAAAGTCGGCCTAATGGACGCTGATATCTATGGGCCAAATGTGCCGACGATGATGGGTGTGACAGCTCTACCGCCAACGCCGCAAAATAAGAAAATTCAGACTGCTGAAGCATATGGTGTTAAGGTCATGTCGATTGGTTTTATGGTCGCAATTGGTCAACCCTTGATTTGGCGAGGACCTTTGCTTCATTCTGCCATTAAACAATTTCTCATGGATGTGGACTGGGGTGATCTGGATTATTTGATTGTGGACCTGCCCCCAGGAACCGGAGATGTCCAGCTATCTCTCGTCCAGACCGTCCCACTAAGCGGTGGTGTAGTCGTTACTATGCCGCAGCAGGTGTCCTTTGATGATGCGGCAAGAGCAGCAGCCATGTTTAAGAAACTTGAAGTTCCGATCTTAGGCGTGGTTGAAAACATGAGCTACCTTGAAATGGAGGATGGGTCTCTACGGAGAATATTCGGTGAGGGCGGGGGCGAAAAATTGGCTCGAATGGCGGGTGCTCCCCTCTTGGGAAGCATTCCAATAGATGAGAGGATCCGAGCAGGTGGTGATCAAGGTGAACCTGTGGTTGCTGCTGATCCAAATTCTCCTGGTGCGAAAGCACTTGTGGCACTGGCGGAATCAGTTGCAGCCCGAATGAGTATGGAAAATCTTGAATGATCTATCATACCGCCATTAACCCTGTTAGGTTATAATGCATATATGAGTCACAGTAATATTATTGGCGTTCAATTTGAGCCGGTTGGTAAGAATTATTATTTTAATGCTTCCCAATACCCGGAGATTAAACCCGGTGATCCAGTTGTTGTCAGCACAAGTCGAGGGCTTCAGTTAGCGACGGTTTCTCAAGTCAATATTGATACATCAGACTTGGATCTGCACTCATTTAAATCCATTGAACGACCAGCAACACCGATAGACCTTCTCAATCGCAAAGCTTTACTGATTAGAGAAAAGGAGACAGGAGAGATAATCCGGGATCATTTAATAGATGTCGGATTGAGTGGTATTAAAGTGGTCTCTGTCGAGTATTCGCTGGATGGAATACAGTTGTTCATCCTCATCAGCAGCGATTCGTCCGTTACCTATAACCTTAAACACCTGAAAAATGATATTCAGAAATTGGTGAAGGATGTACAGCTTGAGATTCGACAGATTGGACCCAGAGATGCTGCAAAGTTGATCAAAGGGATGGGGGCTTGCGGTATGGAAACACGCTGCTGCTCCAAATTCCTGACAGAATTCTCTTCAATATCAATTCGTATGGCAAAGACGCAGGATATTTCTCTGACCCCCTCTGAAATAACCGGTATGTGTGGGCGATTGAGATGTTGTCTAATGTATGAGTATGACCAGTATGTGGAAGCGATCAAAACGCTGCCAAAGCGTAAACGTAAGGTCATCACATCCATGGGTGAGGGGCGTGTGGTGCAGATATTGCCATTGCAGCAAGCTGTGATTGTCAATTTACCAGAGATTGGACCACGGAAATTTTTAAAAGAAGAATTAGACCGTGCCGAGAAAATTGCTAATGGTGAAATTGTCGAACCTGAGGTTATAGAAGATACACAACCAAAAAGAATGATAAGCCGCCCAGAGGATCAACAAGTTTCACGTAAGAAAAAATCGTCAAATCGAAATCGCTCCACCAAGTCTTCCTCCAGGCGGCGTAGTCGAAATTCAAGACGGTCAAATAAACATCGAAATTAATCATTTAGGCTTTGAGGACTCATCAGGTAATGATATTCACTGAAGGTTGGGAAACCCTTAAGGGTATCCTGGTGATTCTAGCGCATCCGGATGATCCGGAGTTCTTTTTTGGTGGAACAATTGCCCGATGGGTTAAGGCAGGTCATTCTGTTCGCTATGTGCTGCTAACTAAGGGTGATAAAGGGGCTGGAGAAGACATTGAGAGTCCTGAAGAGGTCATAAAAATCCGTGTTAAGGAACAGGATAATGCTGCCCGATTTCTGGGTGTGAAATCAGTAGCCTATTTAGACTATCATGATGGTTATCTTATTCCTGATCTTGAAATGCGTAAAAAAGTTGTGCGTGCGATTCGGAAATATCAACCGGATATCCTTGTAACCTGTGATCCCACGAATTATTTCCCCAGCCAACAATATATCAACCATCCTGACCATCGTAATGCAGGACAAGTCGTCATTGATGCAGTTTTTCCAGCTGTTGGAAATCGTTTCTTCTTTCCTGAGCTCCATGAAGAAGGATTCTTCCCACATGAAGTGGAAGAAGTCTGGATGAGCCTGACGAACACACCAGATGTCACTTTGGATGTGACAGAAAATTGGCATGACAGAATAGAAGCCCTCAAGATGCATGCTTCCCAAATTGGTGATCCAGATGCGTTCGAAAAACGGATGCTTGAGAGAGTTCAAAAGGATGATACCAATCCATTTCGATATGAAGAAAATTTCCGTGTAATTAAATTCAGGAGAACAAATTGATGACCATTTTGGAAGAAGCATTTGAAATTAATGATGAGACGATAAAAACTCGCCGCGATTTTCACCGCCATCCCGAATTGGGATTAGAAGAATTCCGCACTGCTGCCATTGTTGCTGAAAAATTAGAGGCATTAGGATTAGAAGTGTCAACTGGTATTGGTAAGACCGGTGTGGTTGGTTTGCTTAAGGGAAAGTCAGAATCCCCCGTTCTCCTTTTGCGCTTTGATATGGATGCGTTACCTATCCAGGAGGATACAGGGGCAGCATACGCCTCTGAGAATCCGGGAAAAATGCATGCATGCGGTCACGACTGCCACACTGCAGTTGGGTTGAGCGTTGCCAAACTGCTGACTTCAAGAAGAGATGAGCTGGCTGGGACGATAAAATTCGTTTTTCAACCTGGGGAAGAAGGCGCTGGCGGTGCAGAATTGATGGTGGCGGATGGCGTTCTTGACGATCCCAAGCCAAATTATTCCATGGCTATGCATGTTTGGAACGATAAGCCGGTAGGCTGGTACGGACTAACGCCAGGGCCAATAATGGCAGGGGCACATATCTTCACAGTGAAAATCAAAGGAAAAGGCGGCCATGGTGCGTCACCCCATCAAACCGTGGACCCGGTAGTGGCTGCGGCACAGATTATTACAGCGCTGCAGACGATCACTTCACGTAATGTCAATCCATTGGACAGTGCGGTTGTTTCTGTTTGCACTGTGGCATCCGGGACTGCTTTTAATATCATTCCACAAGAAGCGACGATTGAAGGAACTATTCGCACCTTCAAAATGGAAGTGTGTGATAAAGTTTTTCACCGCTTTGACGTGATCGTGAATCATATTGCTGAAGCTATGGGTTGTACAGCTGAAATTGACAGTGAACAGATCACATTTCCAGTTTCAAACGATCCTAAGCTGGTTCAATTAATGAATTCTGTGATTAAGGATGTGGATCCAGATGCCCAAATAGATCCTTCTCACCAAACAATGGGCTCCGAAGATTTTTCCTTTATGATGCAAGATATCCCGGGTTGTTTTATTATGGTCGGTTCAGCCAATCACGAAAAGGGTCTTGATTACAGCCATCATCATCCAAAGTTTAACATTGATGAAACCTGTTTGCCTTTTTCAGTAGCGCTCATTGCCCAAGGGGCGGTTGAGATATTAAGAATGCAACCAGAAGCTGGCGTATGAGTTCGTTAAGAAAGAGCAGTTACGTCCGATCCTCTGATCAATAATCCGCAGGGAAAACGGGTTGAGCCTCCAACAAGATCAATCCATCGAATCACAAGCACTCACGTTTCGCCAAGTCCTCGTAACCTGGCTGCCTTTGGTGGCAAGCTGGATGCTGATGAGCATAGAGCTGCCCACGATCAATGCCATCGTAGCCCGTTTATCAAACCCAGAGATTAACCTGGCCGCATATGGCGGTGTGGTTTTCCCAATTGCCTTAACTATTGAAGCGCCAGTGATCATGCTTCTGGCAGCTTCCACAGCTCTCAGCCGTGATTGGGAATCCTATCAACGGCTAAAGAAATACACCCTGTGGATGGGGGGAATCCTGATGGGAGTGCATGTGCTGGTCGCACTTACGCCGATTTATGATTTTATTGTTGATGTATTGCTGAGTTCACCAAAAGAAATCATTGAACCTGCCCGTCTCAGCTTGCTAATGCTTTCTCCCTGGACATTGGGTATTGCTTATCGGCGGTTTCAGCAGGGTGCAATGATCCGATTCGGGCATTCAAGAATGGTGGGTGAAACCACGTTTGTCCGTCTGATCACCGTGGTGGTTGTGCTAACTGTGGGGATGGTTTTGAAGACGATCCCAGGTGCTATCCTTGCAGCCTTAGCACAGGGATTGGGCGTAAGTATGGAGTCAATTTATGCTGGACTCAGGATTAGAAAGATCCGCAGCGAGATCAAAGCAGCGCCAACATATAAAAAGCCTTTGACACTCAGACGCTTCATCTCTTTCTATTTTCCTCTGGCCATCACGTCTTCTTTGTGGTTATTTTGGCAACCATTGATCAGTGGGACGGTGTCTCGGATGCCAAATCCTCTCGAATCACTGGCAGTGTGGTCTCTGGTAACTGGGATACTGTTTATGTTTCGCAGTCCAGGTGTCGCGTTCAATGAAGCTGTCGTTGCCTTGCAGAGAGATGCAAAATCATTTTCGGTATTGCAGAAATTCGCACGCTTGCTTTCCCTGATAACCACACTTTTTGCAATTGCTTTCATCGTCACTCCCTTATCAAGATTGTGGTTCACCTATATTGCCAATTTAAGGGTGGATTTAGTCACTGTCGCGATATTGACGCTGGTAATTGGTACACCACTGCCTTTTATTAGTATGTATATCAGCCTATTTCAAGGGATCATTGTCAATCAGGAAAAAACCAGTATTATCGCTGAAGCTGTGCTAATTTTCTTACTTTCAATGGGAGCAGTTTTGGGTTATGGCTTGATCACAAAGGCTTACAAGGGCGTTTATATTACCTCTGCTGCCTTTGCAGTGGCACACCTGGCACAATGCCTTTGGTTATTATTACGAAGTCGGAAACAACGTAAGCTATTGGTTCAAGATTTCTAGCAACACCCCTGATATCAAGCTTTTCTGTTTAATAGCTTCTCGCAGAGTTCAAACAACGCATCAACATATATGTTCTTGATTTTTGCAACAACGTAGATGTCTTTCAATGCAGCAAAGGCCTGGTTTGTATAATCTGCAGCCTGGCTGTTGACAAATGACCTTGCACCGCAGGTTTCCAATATCTCAGCCATGTGTGCTATTTGCTCAGGTGATAGATTGCCCTTCTTCCATAATGTTCTAAATTCCTGAGAATTTTGTAATCCATACAGGACGGGCAGGGTTTTCTTCTTTGTATGCAGATCACTTGATGTTGATTTTCCTGTTATTTGAGGATCACCCCAAATCCCCAGATAATCATCCTGCATTTGAAATGCCATCCCTAAATCTCTACCAAAATCAGATAAGCGTGCTGTGGTTGGTTCATCCTGCCTGGTGATCACCCCACCCAAGGTTGTGCTGAATGAGATCAGTGCAGCGGTCTTCCCAAGGATCATCTCAAGATATGTGTCCAATTTCGTATAATCATCAGCTTCAAGGGCAATATCCAGATATTGTCCTCGCGTAAGGTGCAGACAAACCTGGTTTAATTTCGTGGTTGCCTGGGTTGCAATAGCATTACTACAGGAATGAGCAAGATCTAACATCGCGAGCTGTGCGATGCTAAACAAAGCATCACCGGCATTGATGGCTTGAGCCATCCCCCATCGTTTCCAGAGTGTTTCTCGACCATGTCGGAGGTTGGACCGGTCTTCTATGTCATCGTGGATGAGGGTGAAGTTATGAAGCAATTCTATCGATACTGCTGCGGGAATCGCTGAGTCAAGATCACCATCTAGCGCACCGGTGCACAGGAGAGTCAACAGCGGCCGGATGCGTTTTCCATGTCCACCTGTATCTTCCCATCCCATGTGATAACGGATCATTTTCCGCAGCGTTTGGGCTGTTCCAAAGCACTGAGATTCAAGGAAATGCTGCAAATCTGCTTCAATTTGCAGCACAATTTTCTGTTGCAATGACGTTAGATGCATGCAATTAATCCTCTTGGTGGATTTTTATAAGTTTGTCGGGAGTGAGATCTGATAGTTTGCTTGCGCCGCTGGCGAACATCGCAATACGAATTTGATCGACGACCATCTGCATGACCCTGATCGCCATCTCCTGTGAATCATTGGCAGCTTTCAGGAATGTCCCTGCCATACCACCGAGTGCAGCGCCAAGTGCCAGGCTTTTTGCGATATCAATACCGTTTCGCAGGCCACCAGAAGCAAATACCGGCCATTCCTGGCTTATGCTGCGCACGTTTTGCAACGATTCGGCCGTAGGGATGCCCCAACCGATAAAAGCTCTTGCTGTCTGTGCTTTGTAAGGATCTTTGATTCGGTACATTTCCACCTGCGACCAGGATGTACCACCTGCACCGGCGACATCCACCGCGTCCACGCCTGCATCAAAGAGCATTTGTGCAGCTTGAACAGATATCCCCCAACCGACCTCTTTAACAATCAAGGGGATATCCAATTGCTTGCGAACTTGTGTGATTTTTTCAGCTAAGTTAGAAAAATTCACATCACCTTCTGGCTGCAAGGCTTCCTGGAGTGGATTGAGATGAAAGACCAGCGCATCTGCTTCGATCATCTCAACCGCCTGGCGGCACTCATCAATGCCGTATTCATAATTGAGCTGTACTGCACCTAAATTGGCGAATAAGAGAATATCCGGGGCATATGAGCGGACCTGGAAAGATTTTGATAAATTAGTGTCCTTGATAGCTGCGCGCTGAGAGCCAACTCCCATCGCCAAACCAACTTCCTGGGCAGCGATGGCTAAATTTCGATTGATCCGGGCAGCTTCCAGTGTTCCACCAGTCATCGATGAAATAAGCACAGGGACTGGCTGGTTTTTATTGAATAATGTCTGCCTTAAATCAACCTCTTCCAGGGAGATCTCTGGAAGTGCCTGATGTATAAAGCGGAAATCTTCCAAGCCATTTGATTGGCTGGATGTGACATCCTTCTCTAGATTGATTTGGATATGGTCATCCTTTCGATCAAAAATTGGCGTATCTTTAGCCATCATTTTGGGTTAATCACCTTGAAGTCTGAGCCTTGACCTTGACAGTTCGCCAAGGCAAGTTAAAATTGGGTAAATTCAATTAAAGATAGGAGTTGTTATGTCCGATACACTTAGCAAGGTAAAAGAAGTCATTGTTGATGTTTTGAAGATTGATGATGATAATCTTACCCTGGAAACACGTTTCATTGAAGACCTTAAGGCTGATTCGATGGATCAGTTCTTTTTAATTGATGGATTCTGTGAGAAATTTGATATTGTTATCTCAGATGAAGATGCCAGGATGATTCAGACTGTTGGCGACGCAGTAAAATATATCGATGGTATGCTGTCTGAGTAAAATTGGCAAGGAACATTAGCTTATTATTTTAAGGTTTATTGCCTTTTATTATCAGTTAAGCAAATTTGTTATTAATATAGTTAAAAATGCTCTTTTGGAAGAGAAGGACCCTCAAAAATCATTGGGGGTCTTCTTCATTACGCCATTCTTGTCCTCGGTTTGAGAGTGTAGCCATCCAAAATACTAATAAAAATTAACAAATAGACATGTTATGATTGATTTTAGATATAGTGTTTGTAAGGTTGATGAAAATGTCAAACATAAACGATATTTACAGGTCAGAATCACAATGGTTTTTATAGTATGAAGATCATTTTGATATTGAATGTCCCCGGCAACTTGAAAAAGAAGGATATGGAATCATAAATGGATTGAAGGCATTGTGGTCAGTTTTCTTAAAAGAAACTGTAGGTTCTAAGGGGGAGCCAATGTTTTCATTTTTTGATCTATGGTGGGTGCGAGAGCGTCAATCCATCAAAATTAGAGCCACAGGGACTGGTTTGATCAAGATGAAATGCTGGATATTCAAGCCGACATCTGATCAAAATGGATCAATCGGTTCAAATCCAGATCATGACTTGCTTAATACGATTTCAAATGTACACTACAAGTTACTGTGTGAAGATCGTTCAGAACAAGAAATCGTTGATGCTGCCGAAATGTCAGAAGATCAGAATAAATTTAAAATCAGTTTATCGATTTTATCGATAGAACATTGAAGGGGTAATCAGTTAAAAATTACGAATGAAGTAGTCATCTCAAGAATGGATCTTTTCATTGAATCAGAGATTCACCGGCTTCCCATTCTGCTTAGCCGACTGAAGGAGAGCCTGGATAACTCGCATATTTGCCATAGCATCTTCCGGTGGATAGGGCAGCGTACCGCTTTTGATGGCATTCATGAAGTCCTCTGCAATCAGGCGGTATTCGTCCACACCTGCGAATTTATGTTCATAGGAGGTGCCGGATCTTACCTCGTGAATAGCTGTTTTCCCTGTGCCTGGTAAAAATGCATCTCTTAATACCAGGAAACCCTCTGTCCCCGCCACAATACTTCGCTGTCGGGTGCTTTGGTTGAATCCGCAGTCAAAATGTGCCAATAATCCATCACCAAAATCTAAGATCGCTGTAAGTTGGTCATCGACGCCACTGGGTGCCCAAACAGCTCGTGCCTGCACCCCCACAGGTTCTCGTCCAGCCATCAGGCGGCTGATATTGATGCAATAACATCCCACATCCATCACCGCACCGCCACCCATCTCAGGTCTGTAGCGAAAATCATATGTGTTTTGCAAATTAAAGGTGAAAGCGGATTCGATCGTTTTTACTTCACCGATGACACCACTTTGGACCATTTTTCTTGCTGCTTCGATACGTGGGTGATGGCGGTACATGAATGATTCCATTAGCTGAACGCCATTTGTTTTCGCAGCCGCGATCATTTCGCGGCATTCTTTTGGGTTGAGTGCCAGTGGTTTCTCACACAGGACATGTTTCCCTGCTTCCGCCGCCCGGATCGTCCAGGGTTTATGCAGGTGATTGGGCAGGGGATTATAAATCACATCAATAGATGGGTCGTTAAGCAGTGCCTGGTAATCGCCATAGGATGCAGGAATATTAAATTTGTTCGCAAAATCTTTGGCTTTTACTGCATCTCGGCTGGCGATCGCTGCAACTTGCGCGAATTTCGAAGCCTTTAGCGCAGGGATCATTGCTCTTCGACCAATTTTCGCAGTACTGAGAACACCCCAATTGTATTTTTTCATGGCTGGACCTCCAAGGTTAATTTTATAGCGCATATGGGTTCGATTATATCTAAAAAACCACATAACCAGGAAGAAGGCCGCAAGGTTGCTGAAAACTAAATCCGATCTAACGGATCACAATCCAGATTTGCGACAATTTGATAATGGTTTATTCCTTTTTTCCTTTAAAAGGCTACGCTCAATTCACTGGTTGAAGGCTTAGGATCATAAACTTGAAAGACTTCATCTGATAACGCGAGCTGTATTCAGATATCGAAAGTAGAAACGATCGATAATCTTTGAAAAGTATCTGGAAGCCTACAGGTTTTTGATCAATTCCGGGATTTCTTCAGGGTAATTTGCTACCTGGGTACCGGCATTTTTCAATGCAGTAATTTTGGACTCCGCTGTTCCTACTTTACCCTCGATAATTGCCCCTGCATGTCCCATTCTTTTGTTAGGAGGAGCAGCCTGCCCTGCGATGAAGGCAATAACAGGTTTGGTCATTTGGTTGGAAATGAAGTCCGCCGCGAGTTCTTCGTTTTGGCCACCAATCTCACCAATTAATACAACCATATCCGTTTGAGAGTCGCCTTCGAAATGCGATAGGATCTCATTGAAATTCGTGCCGATGATGACATCGCCGCCTATGCCAACGCAAGTGCTTGTTCCAATCCCTGCTTGCTTGAGAGCATAGATAACTTCGTATGTCAACGTCCCTGAACGGGAAACAATCCCCACGGATCCCTGCTGGGTAATGGAGCCAGGAATGATACCGACCTTAGTGTGAGGTGGTGCGATGATCCCAGGTGAATTTGGCCCTATCAGGAAGACGTTCTTGTCCTGGATGATGTGTTTTACTTGCAGCATTTCCTTCACCGGGATGCCTTCTGTGATGCAGACAATCAATTCAATACCTGCATCAGCAGATTCAAGGATTGCGTCTGATGCAAAACGAGCTGGCACGAAAACGGCACTGGTATTTGCACCGGTAACTTCAACAGCAGTTTTAACAGAATCGAACACAGGCACTTTGCCAGAGAGAACCCAATCACCGCCTTTACCAGGTGTTACTCCTGCGACGATATTAGTACCATAGGACAACATTTGTTGGGCGTGAAAGGATCCCTCACGACCCGTAACACCCTGAACAAGTAGACGAGTTTGATCATTGATAAGAATGGTCACGTTGTTTCCACCTTTGATTTGGCGACAGCTTTTACGGCTGCTTCTCGTAATGTTGAAGCAGTTTCAAGATCAGCGCTGGCAAGGATATTCCGGCCTTCTACTTCATTGGTTCCGACAAGTCGGATCACAAAAGGAACATCTGTTTTAATTTCTTGGAGGGTTTTTTGAATACCATTAGCCACTTCGTCACAGCGGGTAATGCCACCAAAAATATTGATCAGGACTGTGTCAACCTGGGAGTCCGATAGGATAATGCGTAATGCTGCTGCAACTTTTTCTGCACTGGCTCCGCCACCGATATCTAAAAAGTTAGCAGGCTGACCACCTTGATGCTTAATAATATCCATGGTTGCCATCGCAAGACCTGCGCCATTGACAAGGCAGCCTATATTGCCGGATAATTTTATATAGGATAGGTAGAATTTACGTGCTTCGATTTCCTCAGGCGTTTCCACAGATATATCACGTTTATCGACAAGTTCAGGGTGCCTAAAAAGTGCGCTGTCATCCAGAATTATTTTTCCATCCAGGGCAATAAGGTGATTCTCATTGGTGATTACAAGGGGGTTGATCTCTGCGAGGGTAGCATCAAGCGTTAAGTATGCCCGATAAAGGTTTTTTAAAACGCTGATGAAAGAACGCCAAAGCTGGCGTGGTATTCCGATTTCTGCAGCAAGATTTCTCGCTTGATAAGCTCTTAATCCAAGCAGTGGGTTTACACTAATCTTTGCAATCCGCTCGGGGGTGGACCTGGCAACTTCCTCAATATCCACACCTCCTTCCGCGCTGGCAATCAGGAGAATATCACCCTTTTCTCGGTCAACGGTCATCCCGATATATATTTCCTGGTTGAAGGCCACAGCTTCTTCAATTAAAAGCCTGCGCACTGGGATTTCTTTGATCCGTTTGCCCAAGATATTTGAAGCTTCTTCTTCAGCTTCGTTGGGTGATTTGACTAATCTGATCCCGCCTGCTTTCCCACGCCCACCAATTAAAACTTGCGCTTTGAGTACGACAGGACCATTTAATTCCTCGGAAATGCGTTTAGCTTCTTCAGGAGTGGAAGCCAGGTGCCCCTTGGGGATAGGGATATTGAATTTATTAAAAATTTCTTTTGATTGGTATTCGTGGAGTCTCATTTATGCTGTGCAAAGTTGGTCATGAGTTATGAATCGATTATACCATGCTGTATGCTTTGGAGACCTTGAAGAATCCCATTTGTGGCTCTCTAAAAATTAAATAGAGATACACCATGTTGATGGGTATCTCTATTATCTGAATAGGTTAGGTGATTTTAGCCGTTTAAGAATTTGTTGAGAGCGTCTTTGCTGATCCGGTAAGCGTTGCCTAATTTTCGGCCTTTGAGATCACCAGCTTCAATTGCTGCGACAATGTCTTCAGCGGAAACTTTTAAGAATCCAGCTGCTTCTGCGGGGGTCATCACATCAGGCATAACATCAGCACCTGTGCCGGTTTGAGCACCACCACCTTGTCCCTGGTTGGCATTATTCAACGCGCCAGTCAGCACATTTCCTATACCCATGCCTGCGCCAATCCCAGCTGTTAGACCCGCACCACCACTTGGGTTTTGTGCAGCATCTCGCATCGCGTCAGCAGCCTGCAGTTGGGTGTAGGTCTGCATGTCAAGCATCCCCATAGCCCGGAGTTCTTCTGCAGATTTGGATGAGGGTTTCAAATTTCCAATATAGAAGGACTTGAGTGTTAAGCCAATTGCTTTGAAATCATCCTGGGTAAGGGCACGAACACCAGCTGATAGTTCATTCGTCTGACCAATTAACTCCATTACGTTGCTCTTGGCCGTTGTTTCTCCTAAGAGGTCCTGCAGTTTTGAAAGCAGCATGGTTCGAAGACGATTTTCAATATCACTTGTTCGATAGTACCCTTGTGCGCCAACAATTTGGCTCACAAATTGTTGAGGATCACTGACCTGGAAGCTATAGGTGCCAAAACCTTGTAGTAGTGCCACACCCAGGCCGACACCAGGATTGCGAACGATGATCGGCTGGGGAGTACCCCATTTCTGGTCAGCAAACTCTCTCATTGAAACATAGAAAACTTCTGCTGTGAATGGTGTCCGGTTGTTGAATGCTTTGCTGACAAAGCCAATTAAGAGGGGGATATTTGCAGTGGTGATGGTATGGCGACCAGGACCAAAAACATCCAATGCTCGTCCATCACGCATGAAAACGACATTTTGCCCTTCTCTGACGATCACCTGTGAACCGATTCGTAAATCAGCCGGTCCGCTTTCAGGGAATCGATGTACGATTTCGCCCTTCATCTCCTTTTGATATTCGACAACATCAAATATTCTAGCCATATTTTTTTACTCCATTTTCTTTTCTTGATTTGAATTATCGTTTACAATCGTTTTCACAACTTTGTGGCTTTACTCCTCCGGTACGATTCCCTTCATGACATCAGACCGTTTATTGAAGGCATCCACACATTGCTGGCTTATGCCTGTCAGGTTGCGGATTGCGGCATCAAGACCTTCTGTACCGATGGAAGTTTCAACGTTATCAATCGCTGAACTTACATCCCCGGATAGAGCAAGCAGTGCATAGTCATATTGATAAACTTGTTCAAGCTCTTCCTGTTTGATCTTGATCGCGTCGAAAATACCAGCATAACCATAAGATGCTGTACGGACCCTGTCAATGAACTGCCTGAGTTTCAATGCTGCTGCTTCAAGATCATCAATGTAACCAATCTCTCCCTGGCTGATCAGATCTCGCTGTAAGCTGGACACACGCTGGTAAAGGGTTTCAAATTCATTAGCAACGTTTTCTCGCAGCAGCTTATCAGACATCCGTCGATCCCCACGTTCGATATAACCCTTGAACCCCGGGATCTTCGCGAGGATCTTTTTAATAAAATCCTGATCGCCTGACACTTTGTCAAATATATCACTCATAGTTCCTCCATTTGTTGGTTTGGACGTATTTGGGTCATTTTCTATTATACTGTTATTCTAATTATACAAATACAGAAAATGATTAGCAATAGATAATCTAAGGATAATGAAAATCATTAACAAATCGTTTGGATTGATATTTGTCGCCAATTGATAGTATATAATAAAGATAAGAATTTTTGAGGAGGTTCGATGGCAAAAATACCAGATGACCTGGGGGAGGGTGTGGTTGAATGGATCCTGATTGTGATATTGGCTTTGATGGTGCTGGTAACGATCTATCTCTTGCTTAGACCAGCTTTAGCCAATCTTTGGCAAGAAGTTCTTGAATCGATAAGATGAATTAAGCCATAAATTATTATTTATAAGAGCGGTAACCAGCATTGGAAATTTCATTTGTCGAGCTAATCTATAGAGCTTACTGGACTGCACTTGATTGGATCTATCCACCTGTATGTGCAGCATGCGGTATGCCTGGTTATCGTTTGTGTTTGGAATGCCAGTCGAAGATCAGGTTTATTTCTGGTAGGATGCGGAATTCCAGTGATAGCATGATTTTGCTGCAAACAAAACCAGGATATCATGATCAAGCAGGTCCTTCAACTTATAATGCTGTGAAAACTTTGGCGATATATGAGGGTGTTATCAGGGAGTGTATCCATGCACTCAAATATGAAAACAATCAGGGACTTGGAGAACTATTCTCCGGTTGGTTAGCTGATCTTGTTTCTGATGAGGGCTGGGAGGTTGACTTGGTGATGCCCGTAGCACTTAGCTCTCAGCGTGTGCGCCAACGGGGCTATAATCAATCTGCACTCATCGCAAGGCCTTTGGCAGCACGTTTGCATCGACAATATTCACCCTTTGGCTTGAAACGTATCCGGAATACACCCTCGCAGGTTGGTTTGTCTGCAGAAGAGAGACGTCAGAATGTTGCCGGGGCTTTTAGTGGCTTACATGAAATCGTAAATGGAATGCATGTATTACTTGTTGACGATGTGTTGACAACAGGGGCAACACTTGAAGCATGTACCTCGGCTTTGAATGCCGTTGGGGCAGAAGCGGTTTATTGTGTCACGGTCGCTGGTTTTTACGCAAATACAACTGATCCGTGTAGATCACCTTAATGTATAATATATTCACCAGCTTTTAATGGAGGCAAATATGACAATAAAGATTGAAATTTTCACCAAGAATTTGGAACTCAATGATCGGCTTAATGATTATGTGGTGAAGAAAGTTGAAAAGTTTGAAAAATTCTTGGAAGAAGTGGATGAATGCCGTGTAGATCTTTCTCATATTAAAACAGCCAGAAATGCAAGTGACCGTCATGTTGCACAATTAACGCTACGGGGGAAAGGCTTTATCCTACGAGCTGAAGAGCGATCTGACAGCATGTTCTCTGCAGTCGATGCGGCTATTGACAAGATGCGCCGGCAAATACGACGTTATAAAGGCAAGCGGGATCGTGGAAGAGGGGATGGTCAAACGATCTCTCAAGCTATTGATGAAGCTTACAAGGAAGAAATCTCAGTTGAGGAAGAACAGCCAATTATCGCCAAGCGAAAACGTTTTATGCTGTCACCGATGGATGAACTGGAGGCGGTTGAGCAGATGAAGCTGTTAGGTCATGAGAATTTCTTTATTTTCTACAATGCCAACACCAGCGAGTTTAATGTCCTTTATCGCCGGAGAGATGGCACATATGGGATCATTATCCCTGCAATAGGTTGAACAAAAATTAATCCTTGACACGGCTTGTACAATGATTACGTACAAGCCGTTTTTTTAAGAACTCCTGTAAGCTTGTATGTTAAAATATATTTGACAACTAAGGAGGTTTACCATGGACGATGATTGCCATGATCCACTCGCTCTAGCTGCAGATTTGTTCTGTGAGGAAGAAATGGATCTACTAGCGTTAGAAGAATCTGTAAAATCAATCCTCACGGCCATTGGAGAGGACGTTGATCGGGAAGGCTTGCTCAGGACGCCCCATCGTGTTGCAAAAAGTTACGAGGAATTGCTGAGCGGCTATCGAATGGACCCCAGAGCTTTGATAAATGAGGCTGTTTTTGATGTTGCATATGATGAGATGGTCGTTGTACGCAACATTGAGTTCTACAGCTTGTGTGAACATCACATGCTCCCGTTTATTGGACATGTCCATGTGGCGTATATTCCCTCTGATAAAGTGATTGGTCTTTCGAAAATTCCTCGAATTGTGGACTTATTCTCGCGGCGCCTCCAGGTGCAAGAAAGAATGACAAAGCAGATTGCTGATTATATAAATGTTGTTCTCAATCCAAGGGGGGTGGCGGTGGTTGTGGAAGGTCTGCACATGTGTATGATGCTGCGAGGCGTTAAAAAACAAAATGCACGGATGACAACTTCTGCCATGCTGGGAGCTTTCCGGGATAATCTTTCGACACGGATGGAGTTTTTGGATAGTTTATCTCGAGGTTCTGAGAAATCACACTTCTAATTGGTGTTGTTTCGGGTGATCTCCACACCCACTGATTCCGTATTTGGGACAGCATTTGGCTTTTCAATACGCAGCCAAATGCTGGTGATTTGTTTATCTGAGAGGAGTTCAGTCGCCAAGGTTTCGATCAATGCTTCAATAGTCCGGTAACGACTGTTATCAATGAATTGGATGATCTGTTTTATTAGGGTTGAATAATTGATCGTTTGTTGGATATCATCATTAATTGCAGCATCTTTTATGTCTGTGGTTGCACAAAGGCTGATCTGGATAAGCTGTGGTATTCGCTGTTCGTGCAGGTGGATTCCCAGAATTCCATAGACCTGCAAGTTATTGACAAAGATTTTATCCATTGTTGCTCGCTTTCTTATTGTAATTGTACCGATAAATTCAGATTTGAGGTCCAATGCAGATTGTAATGTTTTCCATTAATCCCCTTTATCCAGATTTGGTTACAGGGGGAGCCTCGAAACATCTATTTCATATCGCTAATCATCTGGGTGCCAGAGGGCATAACGTAGAAATTTTATGTGCTCAAACCAAAGGGAAACTTGCACCTTTCAGCTGGGGGAAAAATATTAGTGTTTTTCCCATTTTGCCATTCAAGTTGCCATTTCCTCAACCCTATGCCATCAGCGGTGCAGATTTGGCAATGTTGATAACACACCTTGTTAAAGCTTTGCAGAAAGCTGATCGTTTCTATATTCATGATGGTGAATGGCTGGTGCCAGATATCTATGAAAGCATCCCAACAATTACATCCTTTCGTGACAATATATATCCGGAATCGGTGTTGGGAACATTTATCCACAAGGCTGATGATGTGATATGTGTATCTAAGTATTCTGCATCTGTTATCGAACATACCACCGGCCAGTTCTATCCCGCCCTGAGAGAAAGATTGCACCAGGTCAACAATGGAATTGATTTGGAAGTTTTCTATGACAAAAAAACAGCATCCCTGGCGGATACGTTACGAGTACGTCCCGATGAGGACATTGTCCTTCTACATCCTCATCGTCCTGAGCCAGGTAAGGGCCTGCCAGAGACCATTCGGGTGGTCGACGCACTCGTCCACGAATACGATCTAACAAATTTGAAGGTGCTGATCCCGGAATGGATTGGCGAGATGGTCTCTTCCCAAGATTCGAAATTTTATTCTGCAATGATGACATTGATGTCTGATTTGGGCGTTCGTGAGTATTTCAGGTTTATTCCCTGGTTACCGATGGAACGAATGCCAGAGCTGTACAGTTTGGGAGATGTAACGCTTTGCCTTGGAAGTATCGTTGAGGCATTCGGAAATGTAGCTTACGAGTCCCTGGCATGTGGGACGCCTTGTGTAGTTGCCAGGGTGGGTGCACATCGGACATTGATGCCGGACAAGCTGATAAACAAGGTCCATTTTGGGGATATAGCCAGCGCCGTTGAAAAGGTCAAAGCTGTTTTGAGTGGGGATCGTCCACCGCAAACAGAAGTCATCGCTTATCTGCGATCGGAGCTGGATTTTCAAAGGCAGGTGAATGCGTATGCAGATATCATTGAAAACTGTAAAAAGCGAGATCGTTTGCAATTCTCACCTGAACGCCATACACCGGCGAGCCAGTTTATTATTGCTCCGTGGTGCTACATGGATGGAAAGCGGATCTACCATGACTTTCAC
Source organism: Chloroflexota bacterium (assembly GCA_034717715.1). Lineage (GTDB taxonomy): Bacteria > Chloroflexota > Anaerolineae > Anaerolineales > Anaerolineaceae > Brevifilum. The sequence continues at coordinate 21,895 of JAYELT010000063.1, forward strand.
GGCGCTTTTGAATCTGCTGATCTCTTAGCTAGTGTATCTCGGAATAGAGACACCATTACAAGGATTGATGCAGAAAAGGCAGGTGTTGAAAATGAAATCTGGGATTCCTGGATTGAGAAGACCTGGATTGTCTCAATATAAAAGCACATAGGAAAGGAATATTATGTTTGAATTTAAGGATAAGGTAATCGTTATTACCGGCGCTGCAGGGAACCTGGGAAAGGCTGTTGTGAACAGCTTTTTAACTGGAGGGGGACGGGTGTGTGCCCTTGGTCATCGGCATGGTAGCCTGAAGGAATTGTTTTCCGCAGTGGAGGCATTGGGAGAGCTACACTTGTTCGAAGGTGTTGATGTCACAGATCGAAAAGCTATGATTGCATTAGCAGAGAAGATACACAACCAGGTTGGGCAGGTTGAGATATTGGTCAACACTATAGGTGGATTTGCTTATGGAGACACCGTTTATGAAATGTCATCCACCACCTGGCAATCTATGATGAATCTCAATGTAAAGTCATTTTTGAATGCTTCAACTGCTTTTGTCCCTGGAATGGTGGAGAATGGGCATGGGAAAATCATCTCCATAGGATCCAAATCTTCACTGCAAGGAGGTGTGAAAACAGGTGCTTATGCCGCGACGAAGGGTGCGTTACTTCGCCTGACGGAGAGCATGGCAGCTGAATTAAAGCCGCATGATATCCAAGTGAATTGTGTTTTGCCTTCCACGATTGACACCCCGGAGAATCGGAAATCAATGCCGTCTGCTGATTTTACAAAGTGGGTTAAGCCAGAAGATATTGCCCAGGTGATCCTATTTCTCTCATCATCGATGTCTGATGCCATCACCGGTGCAGCCGTGCCTGTTTTCGGGAGGGCTTAAGATTTATAGGTACTGACCACCGTCTACTCTCAGAAAAGCCCCGGTTGTGAAATCACTTTTAAGAAGATGTAAGGCGTTTTCTGCTGCGATTTCAGGGCTGCCGATGCGGTTCATCGGGACATTCTTTCTAGCATACGCCTGTAGATCAACATCCTCTTTCCCTGCCAGGGGAAGCATGATCCCTAAACCCAGTGCATTGATCGTGATATGTGGCGCTAATTCCTTTGCGAACATACGTGTCATTTCCACCATTGCATATTTTGTCAACCTGTATGCGAAATGATCCAACCTCGTTTGGGTGATCTGGGCGTCGGCAATATTCAGCACCCTGCCCTGTCTGTTTTGCGGAAGCTGCTGAGCAAATGCCTGGGTTAACAAGAAAGGTGCCTCTAAATTGATACGGAATTGTTCTTCCCATGTTTCGCGATTCGTTTCTAATCCGCTCCCACTCAAATAGATCCCAGCGTTATTGATCAGGATATCCACAACATCGAATTGTTGTAGAGCTTTTGGAAAGAGGTTTTCTACAGCGTTCATATCATCAAAATTTGCTTCCAGCGCGATTGCCCTGACCCCGTAAGTCTGTGCTTGCTGCACCGTTTTAATTGTGGCTTCATCTGAACTATTGAAATGAATGATCAAATGAACCCCTTCTTTAGCTAAGGCGAGGGCAAATGCACGTCCTAATCGCACGCCACCGCCTGTTACTAATGCCGTTTTATCCCGTAATTCCATTTTGCACCTCACTAATTTTATCAATTTGCGAGTGGTCTTCAATTTTCTCAAGTATCTTTGCGATGGATCTTCCGTCCGCAGGATGGCGAAATTCAGGAGACATATCCGCTAAAGGTTGAACAATGTATCGATATTTGATCATATCTGGATCTGGAATGGCTTTTCCCTGGTAATTGAAAACATCGCCATTGAATGTAAGGATATCTAAATCAAGCGGTACATGTGCATCATTCCCCGGCTGCCTTCCAAATTGTTGCTCGATCGACTTTAATTGTGATAACAATTCAGGGAAAGGCAAACGTGTCCCAATCTCAACTACCAAATTCCAATAATGAGATCCTTCTGCTGTTTTTTTGACAGCTTCAGTTCTATAGATGCCGGATTTCCGCCTAATTCTGAAGTTACGGTTTATTTCATCGATCGCTTCAGGGATATTGTGCGCTGGATTAATATTTGATCCAATTCCGATTAATACACTGCGCTGTCTTCGATTTTTGTGATTGATATCATAAATGAGTAAAAGGGTACATGGAACGATGAGAAATCCAACCAATTGTGGGATATCCAATTTCCCGAAAAGAATTTTCTGAGCAACAAAGGCACGTGTGATTATGGTGGACATTGCCAGGCTTAACAACACGAGATTGAAGAGTACACCGCTGTGAATGAAACCCGTTTTCGACAATGCCTTGGTTTGTATCAATAGCCAGAGGAACAACCCTGATGCCAGTATCACAGCATAAAGCTGTACAGGGTGCCGAATTGCCTGCCATAATTGAATACCCCAAGGCAGTTGAGTTGGAAGCCCATACGCAGTCCCTTTTGCATAATTAGACAGGTGAAATCCTGCAAAAACCCAAAGAATTAAAGGAGATAGGGTATCCAAAGTAGGCCATAATGGCAAATACTGTTTCTGGGCAAGGATTAATGTAATAAGGGCACCGATTAACAAACCGAAACCGGGATTAAACATCGATGGAGTCAGAGAGAATAAACTTAGGGGATTGTCGAGGAATAACGAGGGATTTTGAAGCATGAAACCAATCCGAGCGCTCAGAATGCCAGCTGCTAAACTGATCAGAAGACAATTTTCAATCACTTCCCCAGCAGTTCCGATTTTGTTGGCGAATTGTCCTACTAACCACAACCCGATGAATAAACTGAGCAGAAGGATCAAGCCGGCTGCCTGGATTGCGATGAGGCCAATGTTAATGATAGGAAACATGGTCGCACCTCACTTTGAACCCTCGAAAATATCATCCAGACGGGATCGCAGGTAGCCTTCGCTGATACCCGATCCGATCACAACATCGAGAACACGACCATCGGAACCCACAAGAATGGCTGTGGGTAATGCATATAATCGATAAGCTTGTGCAACACTCCCTTTACGATCCAACAGAAGCTGGTAGGTATACCCCTCCGATTGGAAGGTGTTGATAGCTGTGGTGAGAGTGTCCTGGAAGGTGGTGTTGACTGCAAGGATCTCAAAACCTTTTACTGCATAATCCTCATAGACAGATTGCAGACCTGGCATGGCCCTTTTGCACACGGAACACCAGGACGCCCACAGAAAAACCAATACTGGCTTTCCCCGATAATCGGAGAGGGATTGCATTTCCTCCTCAGGGGATGACAGTGTGAAATCTGGTGCCATGAATCCCGCGTGAGGAGCAATTGTATCTAACTGTGAAGCATTTGCCGGAAAAAGGACAGGAGTCAGAAGGATCCAGACCAAGCTCATTGTCACGATGGCGGCTGATATACCGATGAAATGACCTTTTTTCACAGAAAACCTCAAATTGATTTTTTGCCAAGAGAAACGAAAGTGTTTTTCAGGATTGGATAGAGTGTTTGGTAATCCTGATAATAAGTATCATAGACTGGCACATGCTCTGGATTTGGACAGGTTGTGCTAATAGATTGAACAACCTGATGGCAAGCCTCTTTGACAGATGGCCACAATCCAACACCCACACCGGCCAATAAGGCAGCACCATAACAAGCGCCCTCCATTGTATTGACACTGACCAGATCAACATTCAGCACGTCTGCAATAATTTGACGCCAAAGAGGGCTTTTCACACCACCACCTGAGATTCGGATTTGTTGAATACTTTGCACACCAGTGTCTTTAAGGAGCGCAAGGTTATCCCGGAGACCAAAAGCAACACCTTCCAGCACTGCCCTGGTTATATGTGCCATTCCATGTCGAACTGTCAGACCGATAAAGCCGCCACGTGCTAATGGATCTGCGTAGGGACACCTTTCACCGGTTAGATAGGGCATGAACAACACCCCATCACTTCCTGGTGAGATGGATCCAGCTGGTTCAATTAACTTCGTATAGCTAACTTCTGGGGAAAAAGTATCCCGAAACCAGCGCAAAGATCCGGCTGCGGATAGCATGACACCCATCAAGTGCCATCCTTGATCATCAGAAGGTGGCAGGCTGTGGCACATGGCATGCAGCCTGCCCTCAGGATCGATGAGCGGCTCACCAGTGGGGGCGAAGACCACGCCAGAAGTACCCAGTGTGATCGCTACAATTCCAGGTTCTACAGCGCCCACACCTACTGCCTGGGCTGCCTGGTCGCCTCCGCCGCCAACGATCGGTGTGTTGATTGCGAGACCAGTGGCTTGTGCACCCGCAGGAGAGATGACCCCCGTGATCTCGGTACCTTCGTAAACAGAGGGCAACCAGGTGGGGTCAATCTCCAGGCCTGACAATATCTCCTTTGACCAAGTTCTCTTGGAAATATCGAATAGCGATGTTCCTGAGGCATCTGCACAATCAATGGCTCGGACACCACTGAGCTTGAAACGGATATAGTCTTTGGGGAGAAGAATATGGGCGATTTGGCGATAGACTTGTGGTTCATTTTCCTTTACCCAAATAATTTTAGGTGCAGTGAAACCAGTCATGGCAGGGTTGCCTGTAATGGAAATCAGTTTTCTTAGGCTGATAATTTCAGTCAGCCTCTCACACGCCTTTCCTGTACGTTGATCATTCCACAGGATCGCCGGGCGCAAAACCTGGTCTTCCTTATCCAACAAAACAAGACCATGCATTTGTCCTGTCAACCCGATTGCGTGAATTGATTTTGGATCTATCTGGGTTTGGATGAGCAGTTGTCGGATGCTGGCTTGAGTCGCTTCCCACCAATCCTCTGGTTCCTGTTCAGACCACAGTGGTTTGGGTGCACTGAGAGGGTATGTATGTGTAGCCGTTTCTAAGACGTCGCCCTGATCGTTAATCAGGATCGCTTTTGCGCCTGTTGTGCTGATATCTATACCGAGTAACATGATTGAAGGATCTCCTGTTATTTTGCTAACATTATTCTAATTATATTGGATTACCGATTTATTTTACGATGAGTTTTTAGTTTACAGGATTAATATTCGAATTGAGTGATCGCGACAATGCATTGAGCACAATGTAGATCAAGTATTAAACAGAGGCTAAGAGTCCCTTCTAAGAAAAAAGGGAAATACTTCCTAAGATTTCTTAGACTTTCTGAAAAAATTTTTAAAATTATCATGATCTTATTCCTGTGCGATAGCACCTAGGATACCTCTCATGGTAAAATTGAAGCGATTATATAACGAAAGGAAAATCATTTATGAAATCGGACTTAATTAAATTGAAGGCGATTAATACTATCAAATTTCTATCCGTAGACGGTGTCCAAAGTGCAAATTCTGGTCATCCTGGATTACCTATGGGTGATTCCGGGATTGCTTATGCATTGTGGATGAGACTGATGCGGTACAACCCTCAAAATCCTCGGTGGTTCAACCGAGATCGATTTATCTTATCCTGTGGGCATGGGTCGATGTTGTTATATACCATGCTGTATCTTACGGGATATGACATCGCGATGGAAGACTTGCAGTCCTTCCGTCAGTGGAAAAGTATCACACCTGGCCATCCAGAATTTGGACTTACACCTGGAGTTGAAGTAACAACGGGTCCCCTGGGTCAGGGTTTTGCCAATGGCGTTGGCATGGCGATCGCAGAGGCTCATTTGGCAGCAGAATTCAACCGCCCAGGGTATCAAATTGTTGATCACTATACTTATGCTATCGTGAGTGATGGGGACCTGATGGAAGGTGTCTCCTCAGAAGCTGCCTCTTTGGCTGGCCATCTCAAGCTTGGGAAGCTGATCTATTTTTATGATGATAACCAAATTTCCATTGATGGTTCCACTGATCTTGCTTTCACGGAGGATCGGGAAGCTCGATTTAAGGCTTATGGCTGGCATGTGATACATGTAAATGATCCCTTTGGAATTGATGAAATGGTCCATGCGGTGGAAACCGCCAAAGCAGATCCCCGACCTTCTTTGATTGCTGTAAAAACCACGATTGGAGATGGTCTGCCGACTGTGGCTGGTAGTGCCAAGGCACATGGTTCACCCCCCGGATGGGATGAAATTGAACAAGCAAAAGAGGCAGTTGGTTGGCCAAAGGATGAAAAATTCTTTGTACCAGATGCGGTTCGTGATCATTTCATGGTCAAAGTAGAGGATGGTTCTTCATTAGAAGCAGCATGGGAACAGCAATTGATTGCTTACCGGGAAGCATACCCGGAGTTGGCAGCAGAATTCGAACGGAGGGTGAAAGGAAAATTGCCAAAAGATTGGGAGGAAGCATTACCGAATTTTCCCACTGATGAAAAGGGTATGGCAACCCGGGCCGCTTCAGGGAAAGTAGTGAATGCTTTGGCTGAAAGCCTCCCGGAATTGATGGGGGGATCTGCTGACCTGGCGCCTTCAAATAAAACCTGGATCGAAAAGGAATCTGCTTTTCAAGCCGGATCAGAAGAAGGAAGAAACATGCATTTTGGTGTGCGCGAACATGCCATGGGTGCAATTGTGAACGGCATGGCTGTTCATGGTGGCTTGATCCCTTATGGGGGAACATTCTTGGTTTTCTCGGATTATATGCGAGGGGCTATTCGAGTGTCAGCATTATCTGAATACCCTTCAATTTGGATTTTTACACATGATTCGATTGGTGTTGGTGAGGATGGACCGACACATCAGCCAGTAGAGCATCTTGGAAGCTTGCGGATTATTCCAAATTTAGTGACCATCAGACCTGCGGATGCGAATGAAACCGCTCAAGCCTGGCGTTTCGCTATTAAGCAAAGAAAACCAGTAGCCATTGTCCTCAGCCGGCAGAAATTACCTACCCTTGATCGTGAGGTTTACACTAATGCCGAAGAACTGATTCGTGGGGCATATGTCCTGGCTGATATTGGAAAGAATGAACCGGATTTGATCCTGATGGCGTCTGGTTCAGAGGTGAGTTTGATCTTGCGCGCTGCGATCAACCTGGCTGCGGAGGGAGTAAATGTGCGGGTGGTATCTTTCCCAAGTTGGGAATTATTCACAGATCAAGACCCAGACTATCAGGAAAGTGTACTGCCGTCAGGTATCAAGAACCGTTTAGCTGTGGAAGCTGGCTCATCGATGGGTTGGGAGCGATGGGTTGGTGATAGGGGACAGGTGATAGGAATAGATAGATTTGGGGCTTCGGCACCAGGTGATCGTGTGATGGAAGAATATGGATTTTCCGTTGCTAATATTGTTGAAGCGGCATTGTCTCTTCTTAAGCCGTGGGCAGTGGATAATCGAAATAACGAACGAAAATAAGAAAGGTAATCATGAAAGTAGCAGTTGCTTCAGATCACGGCGGTTTCCCAATGAAACAAATTGTGATCGACACCTTGACCAGTCTGGGTCACGAACCCATCAACCTTGGAACGCACTCAACTGAAAGTGTTGATTACCCGGATTATGCTGAGAAAGCTGGGCTGGCGCTGGTTAATGGTGATGCCGAACGTGCAATAGTTTTATGCGGTTCTGGTGTGGGTGCTTGTATCGCCGGGAATAAGATCAATGGTGTATATGCGAGTGTTTGTCATGATACTTATACTGCTGCTCAGGGTGTGGAACATGATCAAATGAATATGCTTTGCCTGGGCGCACGTGTCATTGGACCCGAATTGGTTGCCAGGATTGTTAAAGCTTTTATGGCAGCTCAACCATCTACCGAAGAAAGACATTTGCGACGCGTTGGTAAAATAAGGGCAATAGAGAAAAAACAGAGGATTTGATCATCTTTAGAATTTTGCCATTTTTTCGAGAGATTAGGAAAATTCAATTAGATAGCTAAACTGTATAATTTTAATTGTTGAATCTTCTGGATACCTGTTTTACTGTGCATTACAGATAAGGAATAGAATTCAAAACAATACATGAAAACCTTAGCTGTTGACCCTGGTGATAAACGCATCGGTTTGGCAATTAGCGACCCGACCGGGACTTTAGCGCGACCTTTGAAGGTTCTTCAACACGAAGCTCGCGAAAAAGATGCTCAAAGGATCATTGATATTGCAGTTGAGGAAGGTGTAGGGTTGATCCTCGTGGGTTGGGCATTGGATACGGAAGGTGAAATCAGTTTTCAGGCTCGCAAATCAAGACGTTTAGCTGACGCCATCCAGGAAAAAACAACTCTACCAGTTAGAATGTGGGATGAAAGCGGCACCACCCAGGAGGCAATCAAGACCCGTATTGCGATGGGTGTAAAACGTAATAAACGCAGGGGGCATCTGGATGATTTGGCGGCGAGTTTACTTTTGCAAGATTTCTTAAACTGCACTCAGAAAATAAGCAAGATTAAGGAAAATACAAGTGCCAAAGAAGAATAAACCATCGCACTTCATTTCTGTAGGATTAGTAATAATTTTCCTGGTAAGTATTGTACTTATCGCTGGACTACTTATGATGCGTGCAACTGTCATTAAGAGGTTTGGTCAACCTGCCCAGGATTTGAACCTCATTCAAAGAGTAATCTATTCCTTCGAATTGTTTGTCAATCGAGATGTGCTGACAGAGCCAATTGACAGTGCAGGTAATGAGATGACTTTTGATATCAGCCAGGGTGAATCGGTAGCATTAATCTGCTTGCGTATGGAGCAAGCAGGACTGATCGGGGATGCTGAATCAATGCGCATCTATCTCGTATATACCGGTCTGGATCGACAGCTGCAATCCGGTCAATTTATGTTGACTCCAGCCGAGTCTCCGATTGAAATTGCATCCCAGTTATTGGATATCACACCCAAAGATGCCGTTGTGACAATATTGCCAGGTTGGCGGATTGAAGAAGTGGCAGCGAATATCGCCAGCAGTGGTTTAGCAATCAGCGAGGAAACATTTATTTCCGCGGCTTATGCTCCGAACCCTGGTCAGATCTCTTACCTTCCAGATGTGGAAATCGAAAATCTTGAGGGATATCTCTATCCAGGAACATATGTTTTCCCCCTAGAAACTGGTCTTAACGATGTGATGAACACTTTCCTGAAAGCTTTTTCACATAATGTTGATTCAGTAATTCTCGAAGGCTGTAACCGGCAAGGTCTTTCCCTGGAGGAGGCGGTCATATTAGCATCGATCATCGAAAAAGAGGCTGTGATTGATGATGAGAAACCACTAATCGCCTCCGTCTTTTTTAATCGGATTTCACAAGGGATGAGGTTAGAAACAGATCCAACTGTCCAGTATGCACTCGGGTATCAATCAGCAACACAAACCTGGTGGAAATCTCCCCTGAATGCAGCTGATGTGTCTATCGAATCGCCTTATAATACTTATCACGTGTTTGGAATGCCACCAGCACCGATCTGTAATCCGGGTTTAGACTCTCTGCAAGCTGTCGCTTTCCCTGCTGAAACGCCATACTTTTATTTTCGGGCGGCATGTGATGGGTCTGGGCGGCATAATTTCGCAATCACATTCGAAGAGCACCTAAATAATAGTTGTGAGGAATAAAGTGACATAAAGGAGGCATTATGGCTGTTTTAGGAATTGATATAGGTGGATCCGGCATCAAAGGTGCCCCTGTAGATGTTTCAGCAGGTGAGTTTTTAGATGATCGCTATCGAATCCCAACCCCAGCTCCCGGAAGACCAGATCAGGTGATTGAGGTTATTCACCGGATTGTTGATCATTTTGAGTGGGAAGGGAAAATTGGTGTGGGTTTCCCGGGTGTTGTGCAACACGGCATGGTTAAGACCGCAGCCAATGTCAGCTCGGAATGGAAGAATCGAGACCTGGCATTGATGATCAAGGAAGCGACGGGTTGCTTCACGGTGGCGATAAACGATGCAGATGCGGCTGGATTGGCGGAGATGCGATTTGGGATTGGAAAGGAATATAAAGATGGTTTTGTGCTGTTCTTAACAGTTGGTACCGGCATCGGCTCAGCTCTCTTTGTAAAGGGTGAACTTTGGCCAAATTCTGAAATGGGACATCTTAAAGTGCGTGGAAAGGATGCAGAACATCGGGCAGGAGATACTACTCGCAAGAAGGAAGATCTTTCATGGAAAAGGTGGGGGAAACGATTGCGCGAAGTCCTTGAGATTTATGATTTTCTTTTTAGTCCGGATGTCATCATAATCGGCGGCGGCGTGAGTAAAAAATTCAATAAATATGCTAAATACTTGAAAGGTGTTCATGCTGATGTTGTTCCCGCACAACTTCTCAATCAGGCAGGGATAATTGGTGCAGCCATCGCAGCAGAAGAATCAATCATTATCGATTAAATCAAAAAAGACTGGCGATTAGCCAGTCTTTTGTTGTAAATGTCCTCTCAATCTTCCATAAAAGCAGTGTATCCTGGCCCATCTGAAAAATAGTCATAGTTCGCTTGAATATCTTTTGTGAGGTCGATCTCCTCACTCGCATTCAATCTGCGAGTGAAATCAAGATGAATGGTGTTTCCCTCATAGTCATGACCATCAAAGGGTTCAGTGAATCCTGGCGTACCTTCAGCCATAGACTGCACTTCACCGCCCATTGCGATGTACATGTCAGGGACATCGTCTTCAGGGTAAATAGCTCCAAAAGGGCATTCTGGAATACATGCCCCACAGTCAATGCATGTTTCCGGGTCAATATAAAACCACGGCCATACTCCTTGAGGTTGGCCGGGTATGATGCATTCAACGGGACAAGCGGTTACGCAGCTGCCTTCCCGTAAACATAAGCTGGTGATGATGTGCGTCATCGCTATTCCCTTCAATGAATTTTATGAGATTGTAGTCTTGCCAGAATTGTTTGTCAAGCAGTGGAATTACATATACAATTGAGTCCAATGGGTCACCCTAACGATAAAAATACTCGCTATAAGCCAATATTCACCTCTCTATTTGGAATCCTATTTGTTTCAACCGCTTCGATTTTTATCAGGGTTGCCCAAGTTGAGGCCTCTTCAATTGTGATAGCGGCTTCAAGGTTAATGATTGCCAGCATTGTACTTGTCCCAATTGCGCTGTCCCGTTATTGGAAGCAATTGCGAATCTTAAGCATGTCGGACGTTGCTAAAGGATTTCTTTCAGGTGTTTTCCTGGCGATGCATTTTGCTGCATGGATCAGTTCACTCGAATATACATCGGTAGCGAGTTCTGTCGTACTTGTGACAACCACACCGTTGTGGGTGGCATTGCTTTCTCCCTTAGTGTTAAAAGAATCGATTCGAAAATCAGTGATCATTGGTTTATTGGTATCGATGGTGGGTGGTGTGCTTGTCGGTCTGAGCAACACCTGCGTCTTTCAAAACGGACGCTTCGCCTGTCAGATGATAACGATCACTGGTCGTGTCATGCTGGGAAATTTCCTGGCATTATTTGGAGCGTGGATGGCAGCTGGTTACATGCTGATTGGTCGACAGCTGCGCAAGCATCTCAACACGGTTGCGTATACGGCGATGGTTTATGGAATTGCCGCAATTATCCTCTCTTTTATTGTGATCATCCGGGCGGAACAGATTTTTACATATTCGAGCCAGACGTATATTTGTCTCTTGGCTTTGGGTATCCTCCCGCAGTTATTTGGCCATACGCTCTTTAATTGGGCATTGAAATATGTTTCTGCAGCTTTTGTTTCACTGACCTTGTTAGGTGAAGCGATTGGTACGATTATCTTAGCATTGATCTTTCTAAAAGAAAGCCCCACACTCCTAGAAGGGGCGGGGGCAGTTCTCATCATGATCGGAATACTTGTTGGATCAGTAGGCAAAGATAAGCCTGTTAATGTGGCATAACTTGGCCTTCCATTTCTTCGATTAGCGCTTGATGAATGGTTGTTTTTTCTCTTGCTGGTAAGCGACCATAGAGATAATTGGTTTCGTGTAGCCGTGACACTAATCCCTGGTCAATTGCATCGGGAAGCATCCGCCAACCCCAATTTCCTGAGGGAATCCCCGGATAATTCATGCGTGCCCATTCACCCAGGGTGAGAAAATCTTGCATCGGTGCTACAACCCAGGCCGCCACGGATCGCCAGAGTGCTCTAATCATAGACCAGGCGATATCCTGACCAGAACGGGCTAAATATCGCCTGCAGAGGTCCTTTTCTCGCCCAGGGGCTTTATCAAACCACCCCCGGGTGGTGTTATTATCATGTGTTCCAGTATATGCAACGCAGTTGACATTAAAATTATGGGGGAGGAAATCATCATCCGTATCGGAAGCAAATGCAAATTGAAGGATTTTCATGCCGGGCAGGTTAAATGCTTCTCGCATCTTAACGACCCCTTCGGTGATCACACCCAGGTCTTCTGCGATGATCGGCAGCTCTCCCAGTTTCTCCTTTACAACCTTAAAGAAATCCTCTCCTGGACCTTTTACCCACCTTCCTTCAACGGCAGTTTCATTGCCAAATGGGATTTCCCAATATGCTTCAAACCCACGAAAATGATCCAATCGCACAATATCGACCCGCTGAAGAACGGCCTGTATACGTTTGAGCCACCAAGAATAGCCATTATTTTTATGAACAGCCCACTTATACAATGGGTTACCCCAGAGTTGTCCAGTTTTTGAAAAATAATCTGGTGGAACCCCGGCAACAACTTCCGGTAAGCCTTCCTCATCCAGGTAGAAAAGGTCCTTATTTACCCAAACATCCGCACTGTCATAGGCAACAAATATTGGAATATCACCAATGATACGAATACCTTTCTTGGCAGCATATTCCTTAAGAGATTGCCATTGACGGAAAAAAAGGAATTGTAAATAAGCTTGAAAATCGATTTCCTGCATGTGTTTTTTCTTAAATGCTCTGATGGCTTTTGGTTCACGCTTTCTTAAAACCTCTGGCCATTCTTTCCAGGCGACAAATTTATGCTGAGCTTTAATTGCCATAAATGTGGCAAAAGGTCTTAGCCATTCCGCTTCAGTTGATTTAAACGCTTCGAATTCTTCATAAACGTCGTTTTGAGGAATTAATTGGATGTGCTGATATGACCTTCGCAGTAATTTTAACTTCCACTCAATCACTCGTCCGTATTCAACTTTTTCTATGGAAAATCCCGGTCTGTCTGCGAGATCAGATTTTGTGAGGAGATCCTGATCTAAAAGGGTCGTGGCACTGATAAGGTAAGGATTGCCAGCAAAGGCTGAAAAGCACTGATAGGGTGAATCACCATAACCTGTTGGACCAAGCGGCAGGACTTGCCAGAATTGACACCCTGTGCGGCTTAAGAAATCAATCCACCGATAAGCTTCAGGACCTAAATCACCAATACCATCCGGTCCGGGCAGGCTTGTGGGGTGGAGTAAGATACCAGATGCTCTATTTTGTTCCATAAACAACTCCTTTTGTGTCAATTAAATGGTGTTTCCAAGAATACTTTTATACAAATCAAGGTATTTTAAGGCGGAATTTTCCCAAGAAAAATCAGTATTCATTCCATTTCGTTGTATTTGCTGCCATATACCGGGTTTTTGGAAATCTACGAATGCACGTTTGAGCGTTTGGGTAAATACAGATGGGTAAGGCCGATTGAACAAGAAACCTGTGGCATTGTTCACCTTGTGGGAAATATGCCGGATGGTATCTGCTAATCCACCTGTTGAATGGGCAATCGGGACACAGCCATAGAGCATAGCAATCATCTGCGAAAGTCCACAAGGTTCATAGCGGGATGGCATCATAAAGATGTCTGCGCCAGCATACAGTTGATGGGCCAGCTCACTGTCAAAACCGATCACACCGCGCACCCGATCAGGAAGTTGCCTTTCAAATTCACGAACTGTATTTTCGACAGCCGAATGTCCAGTCCCTAAGATGATCGCTTGCCAGGACATATTACGACAATGATTAAGGCCTTTAATTGCGATATCGATGCCCTTTTGAGGGTCCATGCGGCTGATAAGGGTCAGCAATGGGATGTCTTTGCCGGGTTTGAGCTTGAAGCGTTTTTGTAAATTCAATTTGTTCTTTTCACGAAGAGGTAGTGTTCTTGAATTGAAATTTTTGGTAATGATTGGATCAATTTCCGGATTCCATTGATCGGTATCCAGACCATTGAGGATACCATCAAGATTCGATTGGCGAGTTTTTAAGAATTTTTCCAATCCACACCCAAATTCTGGCGTGAGGACATCTTTTGCATAATGAGGAGAAACCGCAATGATCTTATCCGCATACAACAAACCTAAAGGCAGGGGTGTATGACGAGCCCACATCGGAAGCCTTTTGTCCTTTGTGGGGGGCAATCCATAATCTTCTAATGCTTTCTGGGTTCCATATCCCATAAAAGGAAGGTTATGAAGTGTATGCACAGTCCTGGTTGCTGAAAGATTACTCGAATTAAAATTAAGTGTGTTGAGGGCATAAATCGCTGTTGCTGTGTGCCAATCATTGGTGTGTAAGACATCAACCCGCCAATTTAGGAACTTGGTCAAACCCAGGGCGGCTATTGAGAAAAAGACATATTTTTCACCGTCATGGACAGGGTTGATAGAGTACACGAGAGATTCCTTCGTAAGGGGAACACCATCTAAGAAATAGACAGGGATTCCATCCTTTACTTGATGATACACTCGGCATACGATTGATTTTCTTTTTCTGGCAACTGGAAAGGATCCCAGATAACTAGGTTGATACCCCTTTTTCTTGATTGCATTATGGAAAGGCAAAGCCAGCCGAATATCGACCTGGTTTGATAGGGGAAATTTCTTTGAGATGTTAAGAATGGCCTTTGGAAGTGCACCTGCAACATCGCCAAGCCCGCCGATTTTGACGAACGGTTCCGCTTCTGCAGCGAGAAATAGAACGTTGAGGGACATAGAAATGATCATTCCCTATCGAATTCCGTTGACGTGATCTTCCACGATTTCTATATAATCATGGGACTCGACTTTTTCTGAAGATGCGCCAAGATAATCGATTAATTCTTTGATGATCCTGGATTTGCGTTCTGCATCCTCGCGGCTCCAAGTACGGCTCTTGACCTCCAGGAAGTGTCCTAAATCAGGGTTGAGCAGGGTATCGATATTGATGTAAAAATCAACGCCCTTATATTGAATTTTGAACCGACGACGATCCTTTTCAATATCCATCTCTCGGACAGGTTTGAAGTACTCATGATAAAAGCGCATAGAATGTGTTGCTGGTGCGAAATAGCGACTTCGAGAAAGCATCACATCACGCTCGAAAGTACCTTCACGTGATACGCCAATCAAGGTCAAGCGTCCCCGCACATTGGTAACTTCACCTTTTTTATCGATGAATTCATCCTCGCGATAGCGTAAGCGGCCTTGATTTTTATCTTCAAAGTAGAAGTAGGTGTCAAATTCATGGTAATGACGCGTGTATGTGATCTCAATATTTTCTTTTTCCAAGGCTTCAATGATGGCATCTGGGTCTTTGATATGTACCTTGGCCTGCACCTCAAAACTGGCTTCTTCCATGGCTCCGCCAATTGCAATCAGTTTGGAAAGAACAGATTGTTCCCGCTGGATCAGAAAAGTGTCAATCTTTTCCGCATATGACTGAGCCTCTTTGATCAATGCATGTTCATCCAAAGTAAGTAATTCTCTTTCTCGCATAAGCCATTGACCATTGACCATCATATCGCTGATATCTGTGGATTTTGCCGCGTAAATGATTTGGGCGTAAATGCCTTCAGGATTTCGGTGGAAGCTGGGCGCATTGTGGAGTTGATCAATTCCTAATAAGATGAAATCTGCACGTTTACCCTGGACGATTGACCCTATCAAGTGGTCCATATGAATGGCTTTTGCTCCCATATTAGTTGCCATAGCTAAGGTTTGTTTGGCAGGCAAGGCTGTTGGATCCCCCGAGGCAGCTTTTGCAACCAATGAAGCCAGGCGGATCTCCTCTATCATATCTAGATCGTTATTTGACGCAGGACCATCTGTGCCAATACCGATATTCACACCTAACTCCAGCATCCGGGTAACATTGGCAAAACCTGAAGCCAATTTGAGATTAGAGGATGGGTTGTGGGCAACACCAACACCTGCATGCTGGATGGAGCGCATCTCACCCTCATCAATGTGGACGCAATGAGCAGCAATTACTTTCGCATCAAATAATCCTCGTTTTTTAACATAGGGGATCACCGGTATACCAAACTCATCGCGCATATTTTTCACTTCATTGGCCGTTTCTGCCAGGTGAGTATGTAACGGAACATCATATTCCATTGCGAGTTCTGTGCAGGATCTCAAAATTTCATCTGTGCAGGTATATGGGGCATGTGGTGCAATCGAGGGGACAATTAGAGGATGGCCTTTCCAGGCTTTGATGTAATCTTCTGCTGCTGCTAATGATTCTTCATAATATGTCGCATCTGGTGAGGGGAATTTAAGTACAGTTTGGGAGCATATCGCTCTCAAGCCAGCTTCAGCGGTTGCTTCTGCGACATCAGATTCGAAGTAATACATATCCACAAAGGTGGTTACACCACTGCGGATGGATTCAGCGCAGGCAAGTTTCGTCCCTATGCGGACGAATTCAGGCGAGACGAATTCCCGCTCAACAGGCATCATATATCCCATCAACCAAACATCCAGTCGAAGGTCATCCGCCAAACCTCGTAATAAGGTCATGGGTACATGTGTATGAGCATTGATCAAACCGGGGAGCAGGACTTTCCCCCCACAGTCCATGACTTCAACAGCCTGATAATTTTCTAAGATGTCCGATTCATGTCCAACATCAAGGAAACTGTCATTTTGAACAACAACCGCACCAGGGTTAAAAATATGGAAAGCCTCATCCATTGTCAGGACAGTAGCATTTCGCAGAATTAGATCAACCTGTTTCATGATATTCCTTTCTTTAGAAACCATTAATTTTGATGAGTTGTCGCCTAATAAAATCCAGCCCTGTGTGAAGTGCCCAAATTGGGGCGTTTTCACTGGGACCACCATATGTACGTGTCAGTGCTTCTGTATGCTTTGAGTCATGGTAAATGAAGTGTGCTGACACTTGCTCATTCAAGACCAGGGCAGCGCCAAATCCGATATCGCATTGATGGTCTTGGCGCAGTGATCGAATGTGTCTGTAAAAAGTGTCATAATTAAACACATTTTCATCCTGGGTACGTATCTGAACCTGGTTGTTGCGGCCGGATGACTGCAAAGGTGTGAAAGCTCCTTTTAACCCATGTTCCACCAAGGTTAGCTTCACCTGTTTCTGGCTGAGCAATTGGCAAATCTTGCTTTCCAAGGTGTCCTCATCTTGTCCATAGATATTATTCCCCAAACGAGCTTTCAATTCCGATACCACGGGTTGGATTATCTTTAGTGCTTCCAATTCCGAGTCAGCTTTGGCTGTCACCCTGATATCTACCTGACCAGGATGGGCGAGTAGGCCAACGGTTGGATTCGCTAATTTTTCAAGATCGCCAATGATTTCATCAATGACAGATTCCCCCATTGAAGCAGCATGCAATACGGTTGCTTTGATGATTTTTGATCTTAAAGCATACTTGTGTTTTAAAAATGGAATTATTGATTGGCTTAATATAAATTTCATCTCATTTGGGACACCAGGGAGAGAGATCACACATGCATCACCCATCTCGACAATGTAACAGGGTGCTGTTCCCACAGGATTGCTGATGGGTATCGCTCCTTGTGGGATATACGCCTGCCGGCGATTGTTCTCCGTTGGTTGACGGCCATATGATTGAAACCGCTGGAGAATTTCGTCCCAAAGGTCTGGTTTGAAGACCAGGTTACAGTTCGCCGCTTCAGCGACAGCCTGCCGTGTGGGATCGTCCACAGTAGGGCCAAGGCCACCTGTTGTTATGATGATGTCAGCTCTTTTCAGTGCCTCCCTGATTGCGGATGTGATTCGACCAGGGTTGTCACCGATTGTAGTGATCCGGTAGATATCAATTCCATAATTTCGCAAGGTCCTGGCGAGATAGGTTGAATTTGTGTCAGTTATTTCTCCGAGCAATAACTCGGTTCCGATAGTGATAATTTCTAAAGTTGGCATTTTTCCTCTATCAGGATTCTAACCGATAATCCTAACTTTTTTCCAGTCATTGTT
>JAYELT010000064.1:0-24755 GCA_034717715.1 Chloroflexota bacterium
TATGCCATTCCTTGACAGAAACCTCTCACATAGATGCTTTGATGTAGGGCCAATAATATGTTATACTAGGTTAAAATAATTCATCTGATTAATCCTATGAATTCGGTGATGTTCTATGATAAATCCAGTGATCTCCCCAAAAATATCTCAATTTCTCTCATTTCTAGCGATCGAAGTAACGAATGGCACGGAGTACTTACCCAGCCTGAGTCAGTTAAGTGAAACACTAGGAGTAAGTGTATCAACACTTCGTGAAGAGCTGCAAGTTGCAAGAGCAATGGGACTTGTTGATGTTAAACCTCGCACAGGGATCAAATGTTTGCCTTATTCTTTCACCCCTTCTGTTCTGATAAGCCTTGCATACGCAGTCAGCATCGACCCACAGAATTTTCGCCAATTTTCAGACCTGAGAAATCATATAGAAGCATCTTATTGGTACCCGGCTGTCAGCAACCTGACTTCTAAAGATGTTCAGGAGCTTAACTCAATAATCGACACTGCCAATGAAAAATTGGCTTCAGACCCAATTCAGGTTCCACATGATGAACATCGGCGATTACATCTGACCATTTATAAAAGGTTGGATAATCGGTTTGTACAGGGCATCCTTGAGGCTTATTGGGATATCTATGAGGCTGTGGGCTTGAGCGTATATGAAGATCGAAAATACCTGGAAAGAGTGTGGCTCTATCACAAACAAATGGTAGATGCCATTACAACCAACGATTACTTACACGGCTACCATGCACTCATTGCCCATATGGACCTATTATTCCAAAGGGAGCAGAAGAATTCAAAATTGCGTTTTGAATAGCTTTTTATGAGGTGATCAAGTGAATGCAGAAAGGGAAATAGATCCTTTGAAGAACAACAGCTTAGATCAGATCGTCAATGATTTTTGTATGACAATTTGCACTGTAAATGGTTCTGGCAGCGCAACAGCGAATATGACATTATTAAGGGCAATGTTCCATATGGGGATACCTGTTTCGGGAAAGAACATTTTTCCATCAAACATCAAAGGATTGCCGACATGGTTTTCAATCCGAGTGTCTGACGATGGGTATTTAGCGCGAGTTGCCCATGATGATATTGTTGTGCAAATGAATCCAACAACTTTTCAGGATGATCTCAACTATGATATTCCTGGTGGTGTTGTGTTCTATGCGGATCACATTAATCTACCAATTGAACGGGACGATGTTATTGTATACCCCATGCCTGTGAAGGATCTAATTAGATCTGCAGATGTCCCCAGAGATTTACGGGATTATATGGGGAATATGGTCTATGTAGGGATTGTCGCCCAAATCTTAGGAATTGGATTGGATTATATTAAGGATGCTTTATTAAGGCAATTTGAACAAAAACCTTCAGTTGCAGAATCAAATTTTGATATTGTAAAACTTGCTGCAGATTGGTCAAAAGCTAATCTTGAGAAGAAAGACCGGTACCACGTTGAAGCAAGAGAGCCTTTAGAAGAATATATAATGACAGATGGGAATACCGCTGGAGCATTAGGGGCAATTTATGGAGGATTCCAATTTTGTGGATGGTATCCGATCACACCTGCTACCAGCCTGGCTGAGTCCTTAGTGATGTTTGCACCAAAATTACGTAAGGATCCGAAAACCGGTAAGAATACCTTCGCCATTGTTCAGGCAGAAGATGAATTGTCCTCAATTGGTATGGCAGTTGGGGCGGGATGGGCGGGTATCCGATCAATGTCATCAACCTCTGGGCCGGGGATCAGTTTAATGACGGAGTATATGAGTCTTGCATACTATGCGGAAGTTCCACTGGTTTTATGGGATGTTCAACGCGTTGGTCCCAGTACGGGGTTGCCCACACGTACAGGACAGGGTGATCTAAACCTGGTTTATTTCCTGGGACATGGCGATACACAGCAGCTTGTGATCATTCCATCTACAGTGAATGAGTGTTTTGAATTCGGTTGGAAAGCATTTGATTTTGCTGAGCAATTTCAAACCCCTGTCATTATCTTAAGCGATCTTGATCTGGGTATGAACCTGTGGATGACAAAACGCTTTGTTTATCCAGATTTGCCAATGGATCGGGGTAAAATATTCTGGGAATCAGATTTGGAAGATCATGTTGGAGAATGGGGGCGTTATCTTGATATTGATGGAGATGGAATTCCATATCGGACCGTGATGGGAAATAAACATCCAGAAGCACCTTACTTCACACGGGGTACCGGGCATGATGAATTTGGAAAATATAGTGAAGATCCTGAAGTTTGGATGCGCAATATGGAGCGCATCAAGAAAAAATTTTTTAATGCCAGAGAAAAATTACCTAAACCAGTTATTCGGGATTTGGCTGATGCGAAAATTGGCCTGATTGCCATGGGCTCGACTGAGCCAGCGGTTATGGAGGCACAGGATAGGTTGGCAGACATGGGGTTGCAAACGGACTTTATGCGTGTTAGAGCATTACCTTTTTCAAAAGATGTTAAGAAATTTATCCAATCTCATGAGCGGAATTATGTTCTTGAATTAAACCGTGATGGACAATTACACCAGATCATGGTCATTGAATACTGTGATATGACAGAACGATTAATATCCCTTTCTTATAATGACGGATTGCCTATGACAGCGGAATGGATCATTAAATCAGTGGCTGAAAAGGAACATGTTGGAAATGACTGATCAAAAAGTTGAAACGAATGCGATTGGATTAACTCGATCGGACTATCGAGGGGAGCGCTCCACACTATGCCCTGGTTGTGGTCATAATACAATCTCTGCGCAAATCTTGAGAGCTTGTTTTGAGATGAGCATTTCACCAGGTCAGATCGTTAAATTTAGCGGCATTGGCTGTTCCAGTAAAAGTCTCACCTACTTTCTAAAGCAATCATTTGGATTCAACGGTCTCCATGGTCGTATGCCATCCTTGGCGCTTGGTGGAGCATTTGGAGATACCAGCATGAAGGTTATTGGTATTTCAGGTGATGGCGATACAGCCAGTATCGGAATAGGACAATTTAAACATCTGGTTCGGCGGAATTTACCCATGGTTTATATTGTGGAAAACAATGGTGTTTACGGTTTGACCAAAGGTCAATTTTCTGCGACTGCTGAAAAAGGATTGGAACTAAAACACCAGGGTAAGAATCCATTCTTGCCCATCGATATTGCAAAAGAGGCTTTAATTGGGAATGCCAGTTTTGTCGCACGGTCTTTTGCTGGGGACCCTAAGCAAGTACGGGCACTAGTCAAAGCCGCATTGAGTCATCGGGGCACTGCCGTATTGGATATCATCAGCCCGTGTGTGAGTTTTAATAATAGGGAAGATACCTTACATTCCTATCAATGGGGGCGACAGCATGAAGCTCCATTGCACGATATTGCATACGTTCCAACGCGCAAGGCCATTATATTAGATGAATTTAAGCAAGGTGAGACAAAAGAGGTTACGCTGCACGATGGATCAGTCATTATCTTGAATAAACTGGAACAGGATTACGATCCCACAAATAAGTGGCAGGCAATGCAAATCCTTGAGAAAGCAGAACAGAACAACTGGCTCGTTACAGGATTGATCTATGTAGATCCTGATCAGCCGTCTCTTTATGATTACATGGATTTAATAGAAGAACCGATGAATCGCCTGTCCTGCGAAAGGTTACGGCCGGATAAGGAATCATTGGAAGTGCTTAATGACAGTATGCTGTAATTTGGCATTCTATCCTCAATAGAAATCCGGTGAGTTAGACTTCCACCGGTTTTTTGTATCATTATAAATTACATATCACCAAGCGTGTATAACAAATCCAGGTTGGGTTGACGGAAAGCGCCAACAGGGAAACCTGAAATGAGTATCACTTGCTGCCCTGGTTTGAGTTTTGTGCCTGTTGCAATTGCGGTTTCAACATGCTTGATCATCGTTTCAAGCGTATCTGCATATGGCACCAATAAGGGAGTCACGCCCCAATACAGGCTCATTTGTTGAAAAGTCTTTATTACAGGTGTGAATGCCAAGATAGGCACGGATGGCCTGGCTTTGGACATCAGTCTGGCTGTTTTGCCGGATTGTGTGAACACGACAATAGCAGCAACATTGCGGTCTTTAGCAAGTTCTTTTGCCGCATTTGTGATTGAAATCGAGTCATTTTGTTGAGAGTGTTCAGTGATGAATGTCTTTTTCCCCCATTTTTCCAGGTTCATTTCGGCTTGTTTTATAATTGAGTCCATCATTTTAACGCTTTCAACAGGGTATTTCCCGGCAGCGGTTTCACCTGAAAGCATGACAGCATCTGTCCCGTCGAAAACAGCATTAGCAACATCTGTGGCCTCCGCACGGGTCGGTCGAGGATTGTTGATCATCGAATCCAGCATTTGTGTTGCGGTAATGACAAGCTTTCCATAAGCATTAGCGCAGGATATGATCTCCTTCTGTGCAATGGGAACAGCGGCAGGGGACATCTCGACACCCAGATCGCCTCGCGCTACCATAACACCATCTGTGACTCGCATAATACCCTCAAGATCTTCAAGGGCTTCTGGCCTTTCTAGTTTGGCAATGATTGGGGTTCTTGCTGCAGTTTGGTTTGGGGCTAATTCTTCAATAGCCTTGCGGACAATTTGGACATCCTCAGAGCTCTTGACAAAAGAAATCGCGACCATATCCACGCCTTTTTCCAGTCCAAATTTAAGATCGGCTTTATCTTTTTCAGTGAATATTGGTATGGCCAAATTAGCCCCTGGTAAGTTGACGCCCTTATTCGATTTTAAAGTTCCCCCCAAGGTGACCACTGCTTCAATGCGGTCTCCGGTCACGGATTGCACTTCAAGCTCGAGATTGCCATCATCCATAAGAATATGATTACCCGGTTTCAGCGTCTTGTGCAGATCAGGGATTTCAAAAGGTATAAACTTTTCATTCTCATCAACAACAATAGTCTCAGAAGAACTTAATGTAACCTGATCCCCAGCAACCAGATCCATTTTGTGCCCTGGAAGTTTCCCAATACGAAGTTTTGGTCCTTGTAGATCCTGCAAAATGGTAATCGATACACCTCTCTCATCCGAGATATTTCGGATCAGCTTGATCAATTTATCATGATCTTGATGTGTACCGTGGGAAAAATTCAAACGAGCGACGTTCATTCCTGCAGTGATCAAGGATTGTATTTTATTTTCAGTATTGCTGCTGGGGCCTAACGTGCAAACAATTTTAGCAAAACGCTTCATGTGTCTATCCTTGCCAATAAATTAATCCATTAACAGAATCTCACGAACAATGGGTAACATCCAATCAACCACCTCTTTTTCAATGATCAAAGGAGGAGCTAAACGAATGGTGTGGACATGTGTTTCCTTTACCAAGATGCCTTGGTCACGAAGTTTTTCCGCAAATCGTCTGGCGCCTCCCAATTCGTGTTTGAGTTCCACACCGATCAATAAACCTTTTCCTCGGATATCCTTAATATTCTTCTTGGGGATTTCTTCCAAATAATCCATGATATATTGCCCCATTAGTTTGGATTTTTCGATCAGGTTTTCTTCTTGGATAACCTCTAAAGCGGCAATAGCAACAGCGGCACCAAGGGGATTGCCGCCAAAAGTAGATCCGTGTTCACCGGGTTGGATCAGGCCTAAAACAAATTTATCTGCCAGGACAGCTGACACCGGGTAAAAACCACCTGAAAGCGCTTTACCTATGACGATCATATCTGGTCGCACATCCTCATGATCACAGGCAAACAAGGCACCAGTTCGCCCCAATCCTGTCTGGATTTCATCAGCAATGAAAAGTATGTTATTGTCGTGGCATAAACCTTCTACAGCCTTTAAATAGCCTTTAGGTGGGATGATAATGCCGCTTTCGCCCTGGATGGGTTCAAGCATGATAGCAGCTGTGTTTTCAGTGATAGCATCCTTAATGGCTTCAAGATCACCATATTTTACATTAATAAAACCAGGTGTAAATGGACCAAAATCCCTTTTATATAAATCAGTTGAAGTAAATGAGATAATGGTCGTTGTTCTTCCATGAAAATTCCCATCAGCTACAATAATTTCCGCTTTATATCGTGGAATATTTTTAGTTACATATCCCCATTTTCGGGCAACTTTTATCGCAGTTTCGACTGCTTCCGCACCGCTGTTCATGGGCAGTGACATCTCGTATCCTGTCATATCTGAGAGGTATTTATATAGTAAGCCAAGCTTGTCATTACGGAATGCACGGGAAGTGAGTGTCAGGTTATCCAACTGCTCAATCATTGCCTGCTTGATCTTTGGATGGTTATGGCCTTGATTTAAAGCAGAATAAGCACTCAAGCAGTCAAGATATCGATTTCCCTCAACATCGTAGACCCATACGCCTTCACCTTTGCAAAGAACAACGTCGAGTGGATGGTAATTGTGGGCGCCAAACTCATTTTCCAGGTTGATAAAATATTCACTATTGGGCATCTTGATAGCCTCCAAGTAATAACTCAGCTAAGATTGCTTTTTGCGCATGCATGCGGTTCTCCGCTTGATCAAATAGTCGAGAATGAGGACCATCGGCGACTTCACCTGTAATCTCTTCGCCGCGATGCGCAGGGAGACAATGCATAACAATAGATTTGGGGTTTGCGAAATTAACCAGGTCCTGATTAACCTGGTATGGTGGAAAGACTTTTTTGCGATGATTTGCTTCATCTTCCTGTCCCATACTGGTCCAGGTGTCGGTATAAATGACATCTGCGCCTTTGGCAGCAGCTTTGGGATCTCTGAAAAGTGTTACTGACCCCCCAGATAACCTTGCGAAATCTTTGCCCAGCTCAATATCTGAATCAGGCATGTCATATCCTTCCGGGTTGGCAATGCGGAAATCAGCACCAAGTTTGGTAACGGCTTTCATCAGGGACACGGCAACATTATTGCCATCACCAATGTATGAAACGGTCAGGTTCTTCAGACCTCCAAAAGCCTCCCATATCGTTAGCACGTCAGCCATCGCCTGGCAGGGATGATTGTAATCACTTAGACCATTGATTACCGGTACTTTGGACCATTTTGCCAGTTCAAGGATATGTTGATGATCGAAAACCCTGGCCATTATAACCTGAACATATCCAGACAAGACCCTTGCGATATCCGCTATAGATTCACGTTTTCCAAGTCCAATTTCTTGTGGAGATAGATAAAGGGCATCTCCTCCCAGCGTGCGCATTGCCATATCAAAACTAACCCTGGTCCGAAGACTTGGTTTTTGAAAGACCATCGCAAGCACTTTGCCTTTGAGAATAGGTTTGGATTGTCCTTTTCTGTGTTCATTTTTTAATTTAAGGGCGTAATTTGTTAGGTGTTCAATTGCATCAGCTGAATAATCAGCAATATCAAGAAAGTGTTGCATTTTGTCTCCTATAAACGCTGGTTAAATATGTTATTTAGGCGAATCCCGTTGAATGTCAGCAAGATTAACAACCTTTTCTTCGCTGTGGAGTGATTTGATCCCAAGTATTATCATACTGATTTGAGCTGTTCCTAAACTGAAAAAGGTGCCTGAAATAAAAATACACATGAGTGTGAGATATAGCTTTAGGTTATCTTCAATGGAATTTGTTTTTTCATGTATCCGATCAAAAGTTTCCTGATAATCCATCAGAACTAACTGTGCATCTTCCAAATCATCATCCAGAAGCTGGACCTCTTCTGTTAGGCCAGAGAGATCCCCTTTTAAGGTGTCTATACCACTGGTCGTCTCGGTCAATCCTTGCTCAATATCTTCCAATGAATCTGGAATATCCTCAAAATTACCAGCTACTTGTGCAAGGCTGATATGTAAGGGAACTTCCGGTTGGTAATCAACACCAATAAGTGGAATAGCAGCAAGGAATGAAAGGGTTTTATCAATGAGTTCTGCGCTTGACGAGGATGATTCCAAAGCGACCTGAGTGTCATTAACTGTTAGACGGAGGTCATCGCCAATCAAGGACGCAGAAGTATCTAATGATTTGGATATACTGTCAAAGGTGCTGTCCAGGTTATCAAAGGTAGTCACAATTGTAGTCAAGTTGGTCTTTGCTTTTTCAATCGTACTGTCCATTACGCTGAGACCATCTCCTGTTGTGACAAGCATCGTGCTGAAAAGGTCTAGCATCTCGGAAAGATTTCTATTGATGCGAGGTTTCACAATCCATGGGGTGGAGATACCTAACAAAGAAAAAAGAAGCCCAATCGAAGCAAAATATATTAGAAAAACACTCATACGCCGTCTGTTATTTGATTTATCCATTATCTCTTCTCCTTAAAATTCTTTTTAACAATAGCAAAGACGGCATCTTGTATACGCCACATTTCTGTTTTTGATTCTGGATTATCATGCACAAATCCTAATAAGTGAAGCGTACCATGGATTGCCAGAAATGCACATTCTTCATCAATCAAATGGTTGTTGACTCCTGCTTGTTGTACTGCCCTATCAAAAGAAATAATGATATCTCCCAAATAAAATCGGCCTGTTTCCGGATTTAAGAAATCCTGATTAAATGATAAAACATCGGTTGAATCATCAATGCCACGAAATACCCTATTCAACCGGAGTAATTCTGCATTGTTTGTGAGAAGAAGTGTTAAATCCACATCTTGTTTATCAAATTTCGCCAGTGCTGTTGCAATGGCGAATTTGATCATTTCCCGGTTGAATTCTTGCACAGGTTGGGTTTTGTTTTGTATATCGATCATAACCTTGCAGCGAAATTTGATTTATATTCCAAAAATTTAGGATTTGTTGTCATTGTTATCCAAATCAGGATATTTCATGCGTGGATGGTATGTTCCATTGAGCGTTCGACAAAATGAATTTTTAACATCCTGTAAATCTTTGAGGGTAAGGTTTGTATCATCCAACTGATCGTTTTTTTGGTAAAAATCAAACATATTATCAACCAGAGATCGCAGTTCCTCCTCATTTTTCGGTACTTCAGCTCTGGCTCGAGCTTCAGTACCATCGGCAAGCATTACGAGAGCTGTCTCCCTTGATTGAGGACGGGGGCCCGGATAGGTGAACAAAGATTTATCTACTTTTCTGGGGTCGCCGGCTTGTTCAACAGCTTGTGTATATTGATAATGCGTATACATGGTACCGTGATGCTCACGAATGAAGTCAATGATCCTATTTGGTATATGGTGTTTTTTGGCGATTTCAACGCCATCTTTGATATGGCTGATGATGGTTTGAGCACTGATCACTGGATCAATCTCATCATGAGGATCGAGTTCGGTTGTTATCTGATTTTCGATAAAAAACTGGGGATTGAGTGATTTTCCACAATCATGATAAATTGCCCCGACTCTTACAAGTAATCCATTCGCACCGATCGATTCTGCTGCTTGTTCCGCAAGATTGGCAACCTGCAACGAATGTTGATAACTGCCTGGCGCATTTCTCAGCATTTGTTTGAGCAAGGGATGATCGGGACGAGAAATATCAAGCAGCTGTAGAGTTGTTGTCATTCCAAGAAGCTGTGAAAACAAATATTGAAGTAGCAAGGTGAACCCTGCAGATCCAATGCCATTGATGAGTGATGCCCCAGAGAGTGTAGCTAAACCTACCCAATCAGTAACGGTATCAGGCAGGCGGAAACTAAAGATGATACCAATCCCAGCAATGCCAATGGTTATACCTGCGATGAAAAAGGAAGCTATTTGTTTTGCCTTACCTAATGTTAATATACCGAGTATCGCTGGAACAATATAATAAACTGTTAAATCCAATCCGTTTGTCATGCCATAAGCGGTCATGATTGCCAGAATCATTGAGAAAAAAGCTGCAATTTCAAAGTTGAAGATGACAAATAGCGTTAGGCTGAAGGCTGCTATGGGAAACACATAAGGTATGACGGTACGCTCAATGATTACAAATCTTGCTAAAGCAAGGAAGATTATGAATGTTGCTGCGATCAACAGGGTGGCTTTTAATGGATATAAAAGACTATCCTTACGGTTGTTAAAGTAAAAAAACACAAGACCGCTGATCATTATTGTCAGGACAGCTGCACCAACAATTTCACTTGTGCGATCACTAGCTTGGATGAGACCGTACCGCTGCAAAGCCTCCCACTCAATATCTCGGATGATTTGCCCCCTGCGGATCAATGTTTCACCTGTAACAAAGGAATGCGTAATGGGTTCAATGGCCTGACGTGCATCGGTAATAGCGGATTCTGTTTGTTCTATACTGTACAGGCTGTTTGGAATGATAAATGGTTCCACAAGTTCAATAACAATATTTGATTGATCTACTGGCAAAGAGAAATCAATTAATGAGGGTATGTTTCGTTTAGCAACATAAATATCATTTTCCCTTAATGTATTCCGCATGACCTGTTCTAATACTGATGTCGCTTCAAGTTGAATGGCATCCCAGCTTGTCTCACTGATATGTAGGACCTGGGTCGTTGTCTTCTCAGAAAGCTCAATATTTTCAATTGCTTGAATATCAGACAATTTATCATTTGATGTCGCGTAGCCATCTTGACGAACAGTGGAAACAAAATATAAAACTGTTCGCAGCTGTTCTACCTGATGTCGGCCTATGCTGGGATCAGCAGGTAAATATACCGGGTCAACGGAATTCGCGGCTTCCTGACGTGATTGTTCTGTAAGAACTTCGCTTTCAAATGATAAGGAGTAAGGCGCAAGAATATCTTGTGAGGCAACATCGCCAATTTCCATAGGAAATGAAGATTGGTTGAATGCGTCCGGAAGGATTAAGGTCAAAAACGCAAGAATCGCAGAAATGATCAAGATAATTATCTTGAAAAATCCTGGACGGAATAATCGATTCTTGGTTCTGGGTTCTCTTGTCATACAAGTTAATTGTTTTGAAGCAAATTTTGAACTATTCTACTGGCATCCTGACCGGAAGCACGCCCTTTCAGTTTGGGCATGAGGTTTTTCATAACAGTCCCCATATCCTTAATACTGTTCGCTCCAATTTCTTTAATCACATCATGTGCCAGTTGTTCAAGCTCCTTTTGGCTCATTTGTTTCGGTAGGAATTGATTGAGTATTTCAATTTCCTTTTCAGCTTGAATGATTAAATCAATGCGGTTCACTGTTCTGGCTTCTAAAATCGAATCCTCTCGAGTTTTTAATTCTTTCTGGAGGATACTAAAAATTCGAGAATCATCAATTTCGCCACCCTCATTCACTTCAGCAAGTTTAATTTCGGTTAATACCAACCGTAATGTTCGCTTTGTATCTTTATCTTGAGCTTTCATGGCTGTGGTTAATGCCATTTGTAATGTATGTTGTAGAGTCATAGAAATGATTATACCTTTTCTTCTGTTTATGATTGGCCTTTGAAGTTTTGGATAGCATGTTGATTTACATTCAAAATCTTAAGCTCATTTATGAGTTCATCGTAGAATCCCTTTGTTCTTTTTAAAGCAGCCCAATATGCAAACGCGAACATGGGTCCTGAATTAGGTGAATCAAGATTCATCTGGGCATGTGAATCAATCGGCATCAATGGTTTAATGATCTTTGAAAGGCCAGGGAGCATCGCAATAAAATCAAATAAACCATAAATTCTCCCTGATTTTAGATCTGGATGATTCATAACCTCTTCATCGTCATGGACGATCTTACACGGGGAAGAGATACATGATGTGCCCAACCAGAGTTTTACATAATTACTATGACTGTAAAAATCTTGCCAGGAATGTGTAATTCGTCCAAATGAATCTCTTGCGATGTCATGCTGCTCTTGTGTGATAGCATGAATGAGCTTTTCTTCTTGTGTTTTGATGTATGAGAATCCCTGACCGAAAGAACTATTATCAAAGTGATAATGGTCATGACCCAACTGGTAATAAATTCTATCCTGTCTGATATTTGCTTTGATTATTGGTTGAAGGGCTTCATACGAAAAATGGCTTGATAATGCCGTATGTGTGATTTCGATATGATATTTTGTTTTCATGTCAGGGTGTAATGATCAGATATTCTTTCAGCGATTCAAGGGTTTTTTCTCCAATTCCCTCAATATTTAATAGTTCTTCTATTGTTGAAAATGTGCCGACCTGTTCTCGGTATTCAAGAATAACAACGGCTTTCACAGGACCAATCCCAGGGAGGGATTCAAGGGCTTCTTGCGAAGCTTTGTTCAGATCGAGAGGATAGTTAAATACACCTTGATCTCCCCTGTAAGAATTAATTGGTGCATTGCGAGCAGTTTCCGGGATGGGTTCATTGATTGCAGGGATGAAAAAATAATCTCCATCATGTAATAATGCAGCAAGATTAACTCTATCAACATCTGCTTGTTGTGTTAAGCCACCTGCTGTGTCAATTAACTCACCTAAACGGGCAGATTTCTCTATGGTATAAACACCGGGAATAGCGATTTCTCCATAAATTTGTACCTGGAAGGGGGTTTCAGTTGCGGTAGATTTCGGAGGTGTTGTCTCTGTGGGTGTAGGTGCGGGTTGCAGAACGATTGGTGTACCACGCTCAGGTTGAGCGATGAGCAAGATTGCCCCTGTTGCTAAGAGTCCAAATAATACTCCCAATAAAAGATATCGCCAATTTGGCACTTTTTATCCTTGATAATTTTAGTTAGCTCTCAGAAGGCTTGACTTCTGCTTCCATCTTGGTTATTTCATTGAATGCCCGAATCGAGACTTCTAACATTTTAAGTGAGGGTTCTCTTGTGGTCATTCGCTGCAATGCAAGATTAGGTTTTGTGATGAATTGAACAACAGGTGAATCCATATATTTTGACAACAGCCGGATATATTCATAAGATACCCCAGCAAGGATTGGAATCATTAGAAGGCGTGAAAGGAGCCGCCAATGTAAGGGAAGGGGTCCTAATAAGGAAAAAACGATAATGGATAAAAGCACTAACGTAACCAGAAATGAAGTGCCACAACGTGTGTGCTGAACAGAATAATGTTTTACTTTTTCCGGTGTCAGCTCTTCTCCATTTTCATAAGCGTTGATTGTTTTGTGTTCAGCACCATGATACATAAAAACCCGATTAATTTCCGGCATCTTTCCAATTGCCCAGAGATATCCAATTAACAAGATCAATCTCAGGACCCCTTCAATAAGATTGCTGACCCATGGGGATACTTGTGCATAACGTTCAAAAAGACCTGAGACCAAGGCAGGGGTGAGAAAGAAGAAGCCGACTCCCAGGATCAATGATAACCCAAGGGTGAGGTAAAGTTTGGGCCCTTCAAGTTTCTCATCTTCACCTGTTTGCACATTCGCAGACATTGTTAAGAATCGCATACCCAACCCTAAGGCGTCCCACAATATGATCAAACCTCTCAGGAATGGTATTTTTGCTAAATTGCTTGTGTATATACCTGTTAATTTTTCTTTATGAATCACGATCTCATCATCTGGGGCGCGATTTGCCATAGCCACAGAAGATTTTCCACGCATCATAACACCTTCGATGACTGCTTGACCGCCGTATGATGGTAATTTATCTGTCATTATGTTTTCTTTCTTCCTTTAAAAACTTAAAAAGAATCTGATCAATGCTTCAACACCTTTTCGGTGTGTGGGCATGTGTAGTCTTTCATTGGGTGAATGGATTTTATCATCCGGAAGCCCAAAGCCGGTGATGATGGAATCAATCCCCAGGATTTCTTTCATCGATGTGGCTACTGGGATGGAACCACCTTCACGTTTCATCAAAGGTTTAACACCCCAGGTTGCTTCCAAGGCATCTGTGAATAGGTCTATACCAGTTGTTTGTGTTTCAGCGATATATGCAGGTGCACCAGATAAGAGCTTCAAATCCCATTTTACAGCCTCTGGCACGTGCGTTTCGAGGAAGGATTTCATGCTCTTATAAACTAAATTTGGATCCTGGTCAGGGACAAGACGTGTGGATATTTTTGCCATAGCATATGCTGGAATTATTGTTTTTGCCCCTTCATCGATATAGCCTGCGTACAGCCCGTTGATATCCAAAGTAGGCCTTGCACCGACTCGTTCAACAGGTGAATAATCTTCTTCACCCATTAAAGCTGGCACACCACTGATATCTTTGAAAAAATCCTCATCCATTCCAATTTTGGATAAAGCTTGCTGTTCTTCAGCTGATAATTCTCGGACATTGTCGTAAAAGCCAGGTAAAGTCACATGATGATTTTCATCATGCATATCCGCGATGACTTTGCAGAGGATATTTGCTGGATTTCCAACAGCTCCACCGAATATGCCTGAATGCAGGTCTGCATTGGGGCCAAATATCCGTAATTCAAAATACGCCATACCTCGCAAACCATATACAATTGTTGGTTTATCAGGAGCGAGCATCCCAGCATCTGTATTTAACACCAGATCACTTTTAAGCATTGATTTGTGTTCTTCGAGGAAACTATTCAAACTAGGTGAACCAATTTCCTCTTCACCCTCGATCAGTATTTTGATGTTGAGTGGAAGGTCTGTTGTTTCAAGGATTGCTTGTAGTGCTGATGTGAAAGCCCAAACCTGGCCTTTCATGTCTGAAGCGCCCCTTGCATAGATATGCTCATTACGCATTTGGGGGGTAAAGGGTGGGGTTTCCCATTCATCAAGCGGGTCAGGGGGTTGAACATCGTAATGCCCATAGAGCAGAACCGTTGGTTTTTCTGTGTCAATTAAATACTCACCGTAGACGATTGGATGGCGTGAAGTTGGAAAGGATTGAACGTTCTGAAATCCAATCTCTTTATATTTATCCACCAGGTATCCAGCTGCCTTCAGCATGTCATCTTTGTAATTGTCAGCAGTCGATACTGATGGAATGCTCAAGAAGGATAGGAATTGTTTGAGAAGATTATCGTAATTTGATTTGTAATTTTCTAGTGCTAATTTTACGGATTCCTTAGACATTGATTACCTTCCTTTTGAATACGTTTACTGATTATAGACCATCTTGATCGTTTTCGGAAAACTAATTTAAGAAATAAATTGACGAAGTTGATTTGTTAGACCATAATAATACCCATATATAAAATTGCAATATGAGGAAAATTTAGATAAATTAAAATATCAGGAGTGCACATTATTATGACCAAATCACACGAGAAATCCATTGAGAAGCGTAACTTACTTATTATTGGATCTGGCCCTGCGGGTTTGTCAGCAGCGATTTATGCATCACGAGCAGAGTTGAAACCTCTTTTATTGACTGGAATGACATTGCATGGTCAGGTATCAATCACTGATGTGATTGAAAATTATCCGGGATTTCCCCAAGGGATTGGTGGTTCGGAGTTAGGGCAACTATTTCAAACCCAAGCAGAGCGATTCGGCGCTGAGATTGTAATGGATAAGGTAACCTCGGTAGATTTAAGCAAACAACCCTATACTATTGAAACTTATGGTAAGAAATATAAGGTGAACGCACTGATCATTTCTACGGGCGCTGATCACAGAAAGCTGGGTGTCCCTGGTGAGCAGTCTTTAATAGGTAGGGGCGTCTCATATTGCGGGACCTGTGATGGATGGTTCTTTAAGGATAAGGATATCGTTGTGGTAGGTGGGGGCGACAGCGCACTTGAGGAAGGGCTATTTCTGACCCGCTTTGCTAATTCTGTGACAATTATTCATCGTCGCGATGAGCTCAGGGCTGGAGCAATTCTTCAGAGAAGGGCTTTTGACAATCCAAAGATCAAATTTATTTGGGATACTGTCGTCACAGAGATCCTAGGAGAGGATTCGGTAGAAGCTGTTAACCTCAAAAATGTGAAAACCGGTGATGAATATGTCCATGAAACAAAAGGTACCTTTATCTTTATTAGCCATACGCCGAATTCCGAATTATTTGCAGAACATTTAGAATTGGATAGCAAGGGATATCTGGTTGTTAATAAGAATATGGAGACAAATTTGCCAGGTGTTTTTGCGGCTGGTGAGGTAGCTGATCCAGATTTTAGACAAGTTATCACTTCTGCCGGTATGGGCGCGGCTGCTGCAATTCAAGCAACACATTATTTGGAAAGTGTTGAAGAGGGTTAATAATTATCCACACAAAAAACCGGAGGTTGAATACCTCCGGTTAATCTTATTAATTCGTTTATTGCGATGTTTAATCTGATGTGATACGAATCCAGCTAAAGACGCGTTCCTGGCTCTTTTCACCAGCAATTTCCCAATTCTCGCCATCTTCTTCATCTGAACCAACTTGACGGGCTATGTAAACGAACCAGCGGAAGATATGTGGTTGACCATCATCTATCAGCAAGGAAGAGGGAACAATGAATGATGTCTCGTTGACATATTCAACAATTGTCTCATTATTTTCGCTTGTAAGGTCGGTGATAGTAACAGCATAAGATTCGTTAGTGTCCAATTCACCAACAGCTGCCCATTGTAAGGTGATCGTATCTGAATCGGCTGTAAAAGAGGTGCCATCAGCAGGAAGCAAGAGATTTGGTCCTGGATATGGCGGTAAAGGTGTTGGCGTGGGGGTGGGCCCTGGTGTAGGTTCGCGTAAACACAGGGGTATGATCAAAGTTTGCCCTTCATAAACAGTATCGTTCAAGAGCCCATTATATTCACGGATAGTTGCCATTGAAACATCATAGGTATCTGCAATTGCACTG
Source organism: Chloroflexota bacterium (assembly GCA_034717715.1). Classification (GTDB taxonomy): domain Bacteria; phylum Chloroflexota; class Anaerolineae; order Anaerolineales; family Anaerolineaceae; genus Brevifilum. The sequence goes on from JAYELT010000064.1 coordinate 16,580, forward strand.
AGTGTGTCGTTGGTTGCAACTGTGTAATTGATCGTCTCACAGGCTGCTTCTGTTTTCTCCAGATCGCTCAATGTCGCAGTTGGCTGCGGTGATGCAGTGGGAGTGGGTTGAGGGACCATCAGTACCTGGTCCTCATATAATTCGCAATCTGCTGACAGGTTGTTTTCAAGGATAATGCTTTGAACGGAAACGCCAAAGGCAGCTGCTACACCGGCACAAGAATCTCCTGGATTGACCTTATATTCTAATGGGGGTAAGGGAGTCCAGGTTGGTGCCAATGTTGGTGTAAGGGTGATTGTTGATGTAGTTGTTATTGTTGGGCTAGGCGTTGTTGTATGAGCATTGGGTGTTATGTCAGCTACTTCTTCTCCTGTTGGCCCTGGTCTCAAGACTAAAAAGACCACAACCGTAGCAAGTGTGATGAATAATGCCAGTAAACCCAATGCAGCCGGTAAGCTTAGTGTGATTTCAGGCAATCTCTTAGCACGCACTTCGGTGGTTTTTTTTGCTCCCGTCGTTGCTTCAAATTCAGTACCACAAACAAGGCAGCGGGTAGCTGAATCATTCAAGCGGGTACCGCAAACGGGGCATAGTTTTGTTTTTGAATTGCTTTTTTCAGGGTCCATAATAATTCTGAACTAGTATACCTCATGCTTTCGATAATGGGCAATATCTAGATACTTGCAACACTTTACTCGTTCTTTTGGAATGGTATAAATAAACCATGAATCATAGCATATATATTCACATCCCATTTTGTTGTCACCGATGTAATTATTGTGATTTTGTGACAACGACAGGCAAGCAAGAGCATATACCAGCATATGTAGACGCATTAATTAATGAATTTCGTATAGTTAACAAGAAGAGTGATGCATTTCCTGTACATTCCATCTATTTTGGTGGGGGAACGCCTTCACTGATATCGGTTTCTCAATATAAAAAGCTACTGGATACGCTCAAATCTCAATATTTGTTGACTGAAGATTGCGAGATTTGCCTCGAATCAAATCCTGGAACATTATCGTCAGAGTATTTATTTGGCTTGAAAAACCTGGGATTTACTCGCATCAGTATGGGAGTCCAATCAACAGATCCATTCGATCTCAAAAGATTGGACCGGATTCATACCATTGAGGATGTTTTGAATAATGCTGAAAACATTAGGAAAGTGGGATTAAAGAATCTCAACATAGATTTAATCTTTGGTTTACCGTGGCAAAGTTTGGAAAGTTGGACGAATTCACTTGAAAGAGTACTTCACCTGCTTCCCGAACATTTTTCTTTATATTCCCTGTTGATTGAGCAGGGAACCCTGATGTATGAATGGTATCAGAAGGGTTTGATCAAGATACAGGATCAGGATTTGGAAGGGGAGATGTACAAAAGTGCTATGATCTTGCTTGATAAAGCAGGCTATGAACATTATGAGATTTCAAATTGGCTCAAAAGGGACCCAGACATTGATTATCGATGTCGCCACAATCTTCAATATTGGCTTAATATGCCTTATCTTGGTTTTGGTACAGGTGCTCACGGTTATGTAAAAGGGATACGAACGGTGAATACATCAGATCTCTTTGAATACATTAACCAAATAAATCAATGTGATCCTTCCAATCTAAGGTTTCCACTCTCACCGGCAACTGTTTCATCTAATCCTGTTGATAAATGCACACAGATGAAAGACTTTATGCTGTTGGGACTGCGACTAATTAATCAGGGTGTCTCAACTGAGACATTTTCTGCCTGGTATGGAGAATCTTTAGAGGATGTATTTGCTGGCGATATAGAGCAGCTGATCGAGCAAGGTTTGATTGAATGGTGGGGGAATGGCAAAACTCACTTACGGTTGTCAAAAAGGGGTGTAATGATTGCCAACCAGGTTTTCATGTATTTTGTTTGATCAAACAACAGAAACTCTGGTTCCAAAACCAGTTTGATAGATTTCGTGCGGACCGCCAATCGGATCAACCCATCGAAATAACCACTTTGCTTCGTGATTACGCATATTGACACAACCACTACTTTGAGGAACACCGTAGTTGTTATGCCAATAGGTACCATGGGTAGCAATACCTTCTTCGAAAAAGCAAGACCATGGGACACCAGGTAAAACATAGGCATAGATATCATTACGCTTCGTTCCCCCCATGTGTTTTGAAGGATACGTCGATTGTATTCGATACTCACCAGGGGGAGTTTGCTTAACTGGTGTCAATGCACCGCTGGCGATATTTGTCTTCATCGCTATTTCATCGCCTTCAAAGGCAGTTAATTCCTGTCGTGAGATGGAAATTTCAACTCTTTTTTCTCCTGGTGGGACATTCGGTGAGATAGGATCAAATTCTGAATTGTCCAGGATTCGCATATGTTCTGCTTGTACGGCATATTGAAGTCGATCTAATTCGTCTTCTAATTGGTACCATGGTTGGCTATCTGGCCCAGTGATAATATCCTTTACCCAGTGGGTTGTCTGGAAATAAAGCCGATAAACTGGCTCCCATCCTGAAAGTTTCGAATATTGCATTGCAGGTGTGTAGGGGACTGTGATTTCTCCAAGTTGAAAATTTTCTTTTATTGTGTCGACAACAGGATTAAGAATGTTGTGTACTTCTTGAAGATATGCCCTGTGAACGTAGCCGCCCCAAACACGATACCAAATAGGGTTATACTCGGGGCCATACTCAGACTCGATCTCACCATATACATTGATCAAGTCATCTTTGTATCGTTGATAAAGTATGAGGCTTTCTTCACTCGGCTTTAAATGGATGCTTACAGAAGTTGTTTCACCATTCTTGGCAAGTTTACCCACACGCATCAATCTCCGACGCTTATTCAGACGTAGTTTGTCTTGTAGTGGGTTAAATGCGAGGGACCCTAAACTTAACCCAGTAAGTTTTAAGAAATTTCTGCGTGAATAGGTCTTATTTGTCATGGATCCTGATTATTCAGAATGACACAGTGCTGTCATTTATCGAAATCTTTTGGTTCGATTTCTGCTACTGATTTCACGATATGTGTTGGCAAATATGGGAATTTATCGATCATAGCCTTTTTCGTCACGCCGCTCAGTACCAGGATGGTTTCCATACCGCTGGTCACTCCAGCGATAACGTCTGTATCCATGCGATCGCCGACCATGATGGTATTTTCAGAGTGCACATTCAGATAATTTAATGCAGTGCGCATCATTAAAGCATTTGGCTTGCCAATGAAAAGGGGAGCGATACCACTGGCTTTCTCGATTAATGCAGCCATTGCACCACATGCCGGAACCAATCCACCTTCACTTGGACCGGATGGATCAGGATTTGTTGCAATAAAACGGGCGCCATGATCGTGGATTAATCGGATTGCTTTCTTGATCATTTGAAAATCATAAGCAAGTGTCTCTCCCAATACCACATAATCCGGGTTTATATCTGTAATAATGTAGCCAATATCGTGAATGGGTTCAGTTAATCCACTTTCACCTAATACAAAAGCTTTGCCATCAGGTCGCTGTCGGTGTAAGAAGGCTGCAGTGGCCATCGAAGATGTGAAGATCCGTTCCTCTTCTATGTTTATGCCAATTTCCTGCAATCGATGTGCAAGATCTCGTGATGTGTATAATGAATTATTGGTAAGGATCAAGAATTTGCGCTTCTGATTTCGTAATTTTTCAATAAACTTATCAGCACCAGGGATTAACTTCTTTCCTTGGATCAAAACGCCGTCCATATCTATTAAATAATTTTTCATGTCTTTACTTTCTCTAAACTCGTTCAAGTTCTTTCTATTTTAAATCATCTTATTGTACTTCTAAATTGATCATGCCGATAATTTGAATTCAGGATTTAACCTAATGTTATCTTTTTGAAAATGTCAAAGTGGTGAATTATTCCCATGAGCTATCCTATTCAGGATCACGTCTTCTCTAAAACTGAGAGGATTAACAATAATGTGAAATAAAAAGTCACTGTGTTAGCAAAAACACAGTGACTTATGTTTTTGAATACTTTTATCTTTATTTTTCTTTTAGGATGATTCGGGCATCAACAACTTTCACACCTTTACCCTCTTCATATACCAGAACAGGGTTGGCATCGGATTCTGAGATCTCGTCAGCAAGGTCAGTGACCATGAATGCGTATTTTGCCAGTACTGAAGCCAGAGCTTTTTTGTCACGAGGAGCTTCGCCACGAGTGCCATCCAAAATGCGAGCGCCACGAATACCATCCAACATAAGTGAAGCTTCTTTTTCCGAAATTGGTGCAACCCTGAAGGTAACATCTTTGAGAACTTCCACAAAAATGCCACCCAAGCCAAACATCACTGTTGCACCAAAAGTGGGATCATTTACAGAGCCGATGATCGTTTCAGTACCCCAGGGAGCCATCTCCTGGATCACCATCCCGTGAATCTCCGCATCAGCTTTGTATTGTTTAGCATTCTTTAAGATCGCTTGATATGTCTCTCTAACGGCTGCGGCATCCTTAATATTGACCTTTACACCACCAGCATCAGATTTATGAAGGATATCGGGTGAGACGATCTTAAGAACAACTGGATAGCCGATTTCTTCTGCCAGTTTGACTGCTTCTTCTTCACTTCTGGCAAGTTCTGTTCTTACGATAGGTAATCCATACGCTGAAAAAATTCTCTTTGATTCAACTTCTGTTAAACCAGTTCGTCTTTCTGCTCGTACTTTCGCAATGGTTTCACGTGCTGTTTTCTCATCAACCTCGTGATCGTTTTTAACTACATCAGCTTTCATCATCTCGAGTTTGGCATATTCATGTAAGGTCCCCATTGCTTTTACAGCAAGATCAGGAGCGTTGTAAGCAGGAATGCCTTTTTCAACAAGCCATTGCATGGCTTTATCAGAGCGATCACCACCGACAAAGGAAACCGTCACAGGTTTATCAGTGATACCTGTTTCATTGATGGCTTTGTGGATTGATTGAGCGATTTCCATTGGGTTGGTCATGGCGGTTTCACAATAAAGGACAACCAAACCATCTACCCAATCGTTTGAAAACGAAAATTTTGTTGTATCATGGTACCAATCATTACCGGCCATCCCTGTTAGATCAACCGGATTCTTGGCAGAGCCAAATGACGGCATGTGTTTCTTGAGTTCTGCCTGAACAGAATCAGGCGCAAATTTGAGTGGTATACCTGCTTTTTCTGCAGAGTCTGTTGCGAGCACACCAACACCACCACCATTGGTGAGAATCAGGAGATTTTCACCCTTCATGGGTGGTTCTAATGACAGGGCTAATGTGCAGTCGAAAAGATCACTCAGGTCTGTTGCCTCAATGACTCCTGCTTGTTTGAACGCAGCGCCATAGATTTTATGGGCACCGGCTAAGGATCCAGTATGAGATGCAGCAGCTGCAGCACCATGTTCAGAAACGCCAGCCTTTAATACAACGATGGGTTTGGAAACCTTGGCGCTTTCTTCTATGAATCGGCGTCCGTCTTTCAAACCTTCAATGTATAAAGAGATGCATTTTGTATTTTCATCTTCGTTCAACCATGAAACCATATCACCGAAATTCACATCAGACATGTTGCCGATCGAGATCAATTTATCAAACCCAATATGTCGGGTATAAGTGATCGCGTCTATGGCGATGAGAAGTGCACCACTCTGCGAAACGAGGGAAGCTGATCCATTTAGTGGAAGAAATGGTGCAAATGAAGCATTAAGTTTGTCTGAATTAGAAAGCGTACCAACAACATTCGGCCCCAAAATTCGCATGCCATAATTATGTGCAACTCGGACCAATTCCTTTTCCAATTCGGTGTCGCCGACTTCACCAAACCCCGATGTAATCACAATAAGACCCTTAATGCCTTTTTCTCCGCATTCTTTGATTACATCTAAAACATATTTCGCTGGAATAGTGATAGTTGCAGCATCCACATGATGAGGGATATCCAATACGGATTTATACGCTTTTAGGCCTAAAATCTCATCTGCTGAAGGATTAACAGGATAAATGCCACCTTCATAGCCGCTCTCAACTAGGTTCTTAACAACAGTATGTCCAATTTTCCCCGGTTTAGTCGAAGCGCCAATAATTGCAATCCCTTTGGGCCTGAGAAGACCGGTCAATACTTCATCCACGAGTTCCTCCTGAAAAGTAATAAATAATTAATGACGCTGTTCGAAATTTTCATAATTTCGACCTCGGCTATTGTACCTTATAATTGAGTTAAGTCATCTGGAATATGACAATCTCCTCAGAAATCGCTGAGAATTATCGGGAATATGTTTGGAGAAATGAAGATAAAACCTGAATTGTTCTGCAACCGGGTCCTTAAGCAGCATGGCAAACAGGGTCAAGATGCTTGTGAAATAATGGCTGCCTCGATCAATGCGGTTGACCCATATCTATCTGTGAAAGAACACATGCTAGGAATTGATCGATTATTTAGTTTAGAAAATTATCACAGGGCTTTTCTAATTGGTTTTGGGAAAGCGTCCGTTCCTATGGCAAAAGCGATTATCGACAAGCATGGCGATAAGCTGGTCTTTGCCAAAGTGATTACCAAAGACAAGAAATTCAAGGTTGATGATGGGCATAAAGGAAAGCTACAAGTCTATTTTGGTGGTCATCCTGTGCTCACAACAGAGTCAGTTAAATCCACAAGGGCTATCTTTTCCAGTCTACCGGCGTTGATAAAGAGCGATTTGGTGCTTATCGTTATCTCAGGAGGTGGTTCTGCGCTTTTCACAGATCCGATCGAAGGCATTTCAATTGCTGATCTACAAAAATTGACAGAAGAATTGTTAAATTGTGGGGCGGACATCAATGAAATCAATACGCTGCGTAAGCATCTGGACCGAGTGAAAGGTGGGCGGTTAGCATTAAGGCTTAAACCCGCACAAGTTTTTACTTTTATACTGTCTGATGTCATTGGTAACTACGTTGATATGATCGCATCTGGACCGACTGTTCCAGACCCAACGACCTTTTCAGATGCGGTAAAAATTATTAAAAAATATGAACTGAGCGAGAAGCTTCCTGAAACCATTCTTAATTCTTTTAATGAGGGGATTCAGGGGACCATCAACGAGACAATGAAACCCTCAGATCTTCCTGACAAAAGGCTTCACAATGTTATTGTAGGGTCCAACATTCAAGCCCTACAGGCAGCAAAAAAACGAGCAGAGAGGTTGGGATATCAAAGTTTGATTGTTTCTGATCATCTGACAGGATCAACTGAAAGCGCTGGAGAATTTATCCTTGATTCCATGCAGTCTATCATATTGGATAATCAACCAATGTTAATGCCATTTTGTTTGATTTTCGGAGGAGAGACAACGGTTAAGGTGACAGGTGGAGGGAGAGGTGGTAGAAATCAAGACTTAGCCCTGCGCTTGGTATCAAAGTTGGCAAAACACCCTGGTGTAATATTCGTTTCTTTGGCAACGGATGGGGAAGATGGCCCAACAAATGCTGCAGGAGCTGTTACGGATTCTTTGATCTATCGTGAGGGTATGGTAAAAGGATTGGATCCTGATACTTTTATCAAGGCTAATAATTCTTATGAATATTATGATCGGATGGATGGATTGATCAAGATTGGAGCAACTGGGACCAATGTCAATGATCTGATGATGGTTTTGGTCAATTCCCCTACACAAGATTAACGTTTGTAAGATTCCAGGCGATAGGAAAAAAAGATTCGGTGCGCAAGATGTTTGTCCGAGGGACCTAATTTGGTAACAATATTGGATAAATGACGAACAACAAGAGATTGTGGTATATCCAAAGTGTTTGCGATGTCATCCAATGGTTTGTTCTTTTTCGCGGCGGAGAGGATAGTCGATTCACGTGGGGTGAGTTGTTTCAGCGCTATTGGGTCGTAGAATAATTGTCGTCTCATATTATTATCTCACGTTTAATCTCAATAAATTAATCTATTTCTTAATTATCTATATACATTATATGGAATAGCAGTCTCAAAACAGGCTTCAAAAATCCAAAATCTATTTGGAGGCCATCTCATTTATCCGTCTGCTTCGATCAATTTCATTTTGAATAAGTTAAAAAAAGGATACTTTTACCATTTTCTTGTTATTGGATAAAGGTGGTAAGGGTCTATGAGAAATCAGGATGAGATCGATTGGGTGGCAACTTTTTAGATTACCCCATCGAATTTTGTGGACGCGGAT
>JAYELT010000064.1:24855-39856 GCA_034717715.1 Chloroflexota bacterium
TAAGGAAAATAAGGTATAACTACGCCCCAATAAGATGCATTTGAGATTAAATGCGATTTGGAGATGATGATATGAAAAAGAAAAATAACCAACTGCGAAAACAGCTAATCTTACTCAGCTTTTTATTTGTGACATGTATTTTATCCAGCAGTATGATCTTTCTGGGTGCAACAGTTTTCAGAAACCAGCTGCCTTTCTTTCAGTTGATTGATGGGGAAGTCCTTGCAGATGTTCAATTACAGCCAGCACCTTCACCCAATCCTGGTGTCGTTAGTTTCGAATCACAATCTGCTGTTAACTTATATTTAATTCTGGGTTCAGACTACCGTCCTGAGTCAGGTTTCAGGACAGATACAGTTTTAATTGTTGCTGTCGATATTCATTCTGGAAAAGCCAGTGTTATATCATTCCCGCGTGATCTATGGGTATCTATCCCGGGATTTGGTGATGGAAGAATCAATACGGTCATGCAAAAAGGCGGATTCCCATTATTAGCCAACACTCTGCAGACCAATTTTGGTGTCTATCCTACACAATATGCCATGATCAATATGGATGGTTTCTTACAGGTAATTGATACCCTGGATGGGATCACTATTAACACTGAGAATTACACAGCAGATGCCTGTGATGGGTCATTGGACCCTGATCGCTGGTGTGAGGTAGGACCTGGAATGGTTTCATTAGATAGCGAATTGGCACTTTGGTATGTACGAGCTCGATATAATTCCAGTGACTTTGATCGAATGCGACGAACACAAGAAGTTATTAAAGCTGTCTTCACGAAAGTCGCTACGCCGGCAGGTATGCTGAAGATCCCAAAATTAATGCGTATTTATGAATCCGGGGTTGAAAGCAATATCAATCCAGATGAATTGCTCCCTTTGGCCAGGTTTGGATTGGGATTTGATCTTGATAATGTTCGATGGTATGTTGTTGGACCTGATGTCGTGAATAGTTGGACGACGGCAGAAGGGGCGTTGGTCTTATTACCTGATACACCTGCAATACAAGCAATTTTGCAGGATGCATTGAACTTTGATTGAACTGGAGGTCCATGGTTTTAATTAATATGGTAAAGAAAATCTAAGGGACCATACGATAAGATTTCGAAACCTGGGCTATCAAGTTTTAATTTTCAGTTTATAATTATGACTCTACTGATATAACTCCAATTTCTGGGAAATAGCTAATCTGATTCCCCACAAATATATCAAATTTTACGCGTTTTATGGGATTGAACCATCAAAAAAGCATAAAAATGACACAAGACGCCCCACTTTCAAACAGACCACACCCTTTTTGCAGTAGACTCAATTATATAAGAAATATTTAAGCGATGTTTCCAATTTATCAGACATTAATAAGGAGAATCAGAAAATGAAAGGTCAACAGGAAGTAATCGATAAACTCAATGTTCTCTTAGCAGATGAACTTACCGCGATTAGCCAATATTTTCTTCATGCAGAAATGTGTGGCGACTGGGGTTATGCAAAGCTTCACGAAGTGATTGAAAAGCGTTCGATTCAAGAAATGAAACATGCTGAAAGGCTAATTGAGCGAATTCTCTTTCTTGAAGGCAGGCCGATTGTTTCTGAACTCAATAAGCTCCATACTGGAGAATCTGTATTGAAAATATTGGAGTTTGATCGAACCGCAGAAGAAGACGCGATTCATTTATACAATGAAGCTGTTGGATTAACCAGTAAACTTGGAGATAATGGTTCAAAGATGTTGGTCGAATCAATTCTCACCGATGAAGAAGAACATATTGATTGGATCGAGGAGCAGTTAGATCAGATTGAACAGATGGGATATCAGCAATACCTAAATAAGCAGGCGTAATATGTTAACAACACAAATTGAGCGGTTTCACAACCGCTCTTTTTTTGCTTAATGAATTTCATTCAACCAGTGGGTAACAACGGATAAGAAGTTTGTGGGTTGTTCTTGATGGGGAAGATGTTTAGCACCTTTTATGGTGTGATATGATGCTTGTGGCTGAACATTAAGGATCCCCCTTGCATTTTCCTCAGGGAAAAGGTTGTCTGATTCTCCACGTATGACCAATGTAGGTGTTTGTAAAGCTGCTAATTGACCCGGTAAATTCGCCTGATAGTCTCTGATCCAGGTGGAAAACTTTCTGAGAGTTGAGAAATATGCTCTTCTTTGTCCATCACTCCATACGCGTTGATTGACGCGAGTATAAAGGAATTCTCGATCGGAACTTGCCAAACCATCCAGATTATGATAAACAGGCCGCAAGGAATTGAATGCGGCATCTGGATCCTTTCTTAGATGTGTATAAAACCATTCCCCTAATAGTGGAATTCTCATCAGTGCAAAGTTCATATCTCGCACAGGCTTTAGCTGCAGCAGGGCACCATCTACCAGGATCAATCCATTAATTCGTTCAGGATACTTGACAGCCAGAGCATGGGAGAGGATGCCCCCGAGTGAATTTCCCATTAGGATTACTCTTTTCATTTCCAGCTGATCTATTAGGTGAATAATCGTTTCCATGAGGAAGTTTGGCGTGTAATGCATGTTTGGTTTATCCGATCGGCCAAATCCTGGCAAGTCCAGTGCGACAACGTGGAAATTCTCAGAAAGGGGCAAAAATACATGTCGCCATGTATCAGCTTCATCTCCCAATCCATGGATCAACACAATTCCATTTTTATCGGTGTTGCCAGAATCAAAACAATAGATACTCAGGTTGTCTTTTACGATACTAACTGACCGACCAAATTTCTTCAATCCTGGCCATGGTTGCATGGTTTGTAGATACACATTTTCAATTGTCATCTCAGCGCCTTATTGTTATCTCCACTTTTTATCGTTTTTCCGAAAAAATCAATATAGTTTAGTTGATTGAACGGATTAAGCAGGTGAATTTGATAACGGTGAATTATTAGTATCCCATCTCTAAATCGACTTTGTTTGGGATAGGCAGGTTTCGATTAGCGGCATTAAGCAGATCGGCTAAAGCCTTAGCTCGTTGTTTTTCAACATCTTCCACCATACCTCCACGATGTGGACTAAGAACGAAGTTATCTAAGCGACCAAATGGAACTTCAGCCGGTGGGGTGGATTGTCGTGATGCTTCTGACTTGGGGTAGTTGTACCATACGTCACTGCCTGCTGCTCTGAGGTGTTCACTGACCAACGAATCATATAGTGCGTATTGGTTAACGATTGGTCCCCGGCCAATATTGATCAGGATGCTTCCTTTCGGCATCAAATTAATTTCTTTTTTCCCAACCAGATCTTCAGTTTCTTCTGTGAGTGGAAGTGCAATAAACAAGACTTCAGCTTCTGGAAGTAAGCTGTGCAGCTTGTCAGGAGAAAAGAGTTGGATGTCAGGATCACTGGAACAATGATCGGGATGCCTTTTGGTTGCTATGACTTTCATCCCTAAACCCAGACAATAAGAACCAAGGGCTTGACCAATTTCACCGTAACCAAGGATAAGTGCTTTTTTCCCACGTAATAAAATCGCCTGTGATGGTTGGTACCTTGGCGACCAATCATTATTTCTTAGGGTCTGATCCATCGGTATCAAGAATTTTGCAGCAGCCAACAATAGAGTTAAGCCAAATTCAGCAGTGTTGAAGCTGTTATGATGCAGATTGTGCATACTGATATGGGGATATGCTGTCATGATTTCGCGAGTATTTTTGGGAATACCAGCCCAAGGTATCACAATCGCGTGAAGGTTTGGGCTGGCTTCAATCCAGGCTTTCTTAGGAGTCGGATGAACAAGTATCTCGAAATCGGCAGGATCTGGTATCGTGTCACCTGAACTAATTTTGATATCTTGATCTAGTCGAGCAAAAAAGACTTTTTCAAACAGGGAAGAATATTTCCGATACAAGTGAACACGAACCGACATGTTTCTCCTTAGGTTTATAAAGATGTGATTGGTTGGATTTCCATAGGAATTGATAAGGCCAGGATTGGACTAGATAGATAACTCAAACATAGCATGTGTCTTGTAGAAGTCAATCCCTAAATCACGTAATTCTCGCTGCATACGGTTATTCTCGATCCCGATCTGGATTACTTCAGCATGTTTAAACTGTCCAGAAGAAGACACGCTATCATATAACTCCGAAAAGAGAACCGCAGTGCCTGCCATGCCACGGTACTCATCAGCAACACCAATACCGTTAATATTGATATATTTTGTGTGAGATTTCTCCCAAAGAATTCGCATCCATCCGAAAGGAAAAATTCGGCCATGCGTGGCTTGTAATGCTTTTGATACATCAGGATATGCCAGTAAGAATCCGATTGCTTGATCGTCTTTCATAATAATCTTAACTAATTTAGGTTGTGCAATCCACATCAACCCTTTCGCCATTGTATTCAGATCATCCTCAGTTAGTGCGGCACCGCTATCGCTGCCTATTAATGCAGCATTATACATTGATCCGAGTAACGAAACAGCATTTCTGAGGTCTTTGTTCGAATTGATTTGAAGTGTGTATAATCCCTTTCTTTTTTTGACCAGTTGTGCTGCCTTGAAGATTTTCTCAGGAAGGGAAATGGAGTCAACATTGAGATACCCGGATTCTGATTCATTAACTTGTGCAAAACCATATTTAATCAGGAAATCCGCATAATATTCAGGGTTGTATGGCATACCAAAGGCAGGGCGGTGTTCATACCCTCTTACAAGTAAGCCTAAGCCATCCATGGGAGTCATCCCTTTTGGCCCATAAATCTTTTCGATCTTCCTTTCCTTGACCCATGCAATGCCTTTGTTAAATAATTCACGGGCAATTGAATTGTCATTTAGTGATTCAAAAAGGTAGAAATGACCTGTCTTTGCTGTGGAGTTAGTATTTTGGTTGAAGGATTGAAGCATGACCAATCTGCCAACGGGTTGTTGACCATCCATTGCCAATAGAAATTGAGCTTCACCATGTTTGTAGAATCCATGAGTATCTTTATTAAAGATGTTTCGCATAACCATTAGCAAAGGAGGAATCCAATTTGGGTTATTTCGATACAGATCAAAAGGTAATTGGATAAACTTTTTTTGATTAAATTTATCCTCAGGTTCAAATTGTATAATTTTCATTTTCTCCTCAATTCCCATATTAAATATTGAAAATTTCTAGGGATTGAACTTTCAAAGAGAATATTAAAATACACATTGAAAAATTGTTTTTTCAGGATTACTTCTGCTTAATTCTGCTTATTATATCTTTGAAAGCCATGTATCCGATTACTAAGATATTTAGAATAATCAATGAGAATTTAGAAATAGTAAAGATTTGGGCAGTGCGTACCAGATTTGGTAAATTTCTTGGAAATTGGTTTGTGATGTATAGAAATGAAAAATTTTCAGCCAGGTCCATGAATGCTGCGATAAAACCTAACCAGGGCAAGGTCCGAAAACTTTTTGATAATCGTGATACGAGAAGCTTGATTATTCAGAAGAAAAACAGGCCGTAAAGGATAGGGAAGCTCATATCGACCGTCAGATGCATGGTTTGAAAGGCATGTCTTCCTACTGGTCCAATAGTGGTTAAGAATTTATAAACTTCATCTGGTGAATAGAACATCATAACATCTGGTGGATCCTGGCTGGGCGCATGCTCAGTAATCTTGGAGAGACTTCCTGGTATCCCCGGCAACGAGAAAAATACAGTGTTTATCAGTAATAACACACCAATTAAAATGATTAATTTCTTTTGACCTAATTTCTGTAAGTTGATAATCATAATAACCAATACCTATCTTGCCCTGTGTTTGGTCTAATTTTAGCATTTTTCAACACCAAACTATCAAAACTTCTTATCATGTGCATTCTGTGTCTGAGCTTGAAAAGTATCCTACTGATGAAAGAAACTCAAATCCTTTTATTTAGGTGCAAATTTTATTTGGATCATTGAATAATAATATTAACCTAATGTTTATCATGTGATAATTGACATGCATTTTATCGAGGACTATAATCAACGCTGATTAAGTCAGTAGAATAACGAGAAGAATACATCGAATGGACAAGTACCAAGAATTACAAGCACCAGTGCAAGATGACCCTGAGGGATTTGATCAGGGTTATTAGTCGTGCAGAACATTCCTTGAAATTGGATAAAGTTGAAAACAATCAGGGTCACGGTTCTGTGACCCTGATTTAATGTTAGATATGTTTTGTAATTATCAGAGGTTGATTTAAGATGCTGGATTTCCTTTCACAAAGTTTATGGCTGTTAATCCTTTTCGGAGTAATTTCTATAGCCGTATTAGTTTATGCTTCGAATATTGCAGTGAAGAAACTTACTGGGTTAGCCGGGTATTTTCGACTATCAACAACTTTCATGGGTGTAACAGTTGTTTCTATAGCAACCAGTATTCCTGAGATTGCAGCACACTATACGGCTTCAATTGGAATTCTTGGAGGATCCCTTGATTATAAGGTCAGTTCAGCTGTTGTTTTAGGTGCAAATATTGGTTCAGATGTTATCCAACAGACCCTCATCATGGCATTTGTTGTTCTCCTTGCTGGTGGCCTTCGTTTTAGGAGGTATTTCCTTTGGAAAAGTATGATCCCCATGATCGCGACAACTATCATGTGCATTGTCCTTGGAGTCGATGGTACTTATTCGAGAATTGATGGACTCATTTTGTTTGCATCCTTCTTAGTCTACATGTATTATTTATACACAGATGAACGTAAGCACTATAAAGAAGAGGACCACGGATTTGGAGATTCTGGTGAAACACCTGAGGGGACCCCACAAAACAAACTTGAAGCTTGGCGAGATAGCGGTATTTCACTCTTTGCGTTGTTATTAACAATTGGAAGCGCAATGATAGCATTGCATGTTACTGAAATTGTCGTTGCCAGGACGGGAATTGGTGGATCTTTAATTGGAGTGATCACCCTTGGTGTGGCATCAGCATTACCAGAATTGATTACGGCAGTTTCTGGTGTTCACCACGGGGACAGCGGTATCTCTTTGGGCACGCTGATTGGAAGCAATATAACGAATCCTCTTGTTGCCATCGGAGGAGGAGCGGTGATCAGCACTTATTTGGTTCCAAGGCCGTTAGTACTTTGGGATCTTCCCTGGGAGACAATTACAGGTGCTATTTTATGGGTTATCTTGTGGTTGAATAAAGGGAAATTGGGAAAAGGGACAGCATATTACTTAGTGGCTTTATATTTTGTTTATTTAACCTTGAGAATGTTATTCTTCGCTGCTGATTGATTCAAAATCATCAAGTCTTCTCAGATCTTATTAAATAGAATTCAGGCTATTGCCTGAATTCTTTTCGCATATGATGGATTTCTTTGATAAATTTATCGCCTTGATGCTTTAGGCACAATAACCCAAAAGATAATATATGGCACTAAGCCTGGCAGCCCACCGGGAAGCAAAAGGAGGAAGAAGGCTAATCGAAACCAAAAGGCACTGATTCCAAAAAACTCACCCAATCCACCGCAAACGCCAGCGATAATTTGATTATTTCTCGACCTACGAAGTTGATGTACTGAATCGCTCATTTAAACTCCTTTCTTTCTATCCTAATATACGTATCAAATGTGTGTAAGTCGCGTAACAAGTAATGGATTTTTGGTTTTTCAACTCGAAATGTAAAATATTAATCCCCGATTATAGATTTAGGTGTTTTGCCTGCACCCCTTGAGTGCTGTTGACCTTGAAAATATTAGCTTGGAGACCGATTTCATCGGAATATGCATTACGAACATTTTGAATAAAGTCATTAGCGTTTTCGTTTTTTATTAATGCTAATGCACAACCACCAAATCCAGCACCAGTCATCCGGGCTCCCAGACAAGCAGGATCGTTCTGCGCGATGTCAACAATCAGATCTAATTCTTTACTCGAGACATCAAAGTCATTTTTCAAACTAGCATGGCTTTCATTAATTATTTTCCCCATTTCTATAAGATCACTTCTGCGCATCGCTTGAGAAAATGCATGTACCCGTAAATTTTCAGTTATGACGTGCTTCGCACGGCGATATAGGGTGTCTGGCATTGAGGTTTTCTTGTCTGCCAATAGATCAAATGTTGCATCGCGAAGGAGGGGAACCCCTAGAATTCTTGAGGCAGTTATTACTTCTTTGTGACGTGTGTTGTAATCAGATTTTGATAATTCCCGCCGGGTCATTGTATCAAGAACAATGAAACTGATGCCTGATGGAATGGGTACGTATTCCATTTGCATTGTTCTACAATCCAGCATCACGGCATGACCTTGTCTGCCAGCAGCAGAAATCAATTGATCCATGATCCCAACGTTGACACCAACCCAGCTGCATTCTGCTTTCCTACTAATTTTCGCGATGGATATGGGTGATAAATCAAAATCTCCGGATAGGCAAAATGCTTTTACAGAGGCCACTTCCAACGCTGCGGAAGACGACAAACCGGCACCTATTGGGATATTTCCCGTCATCACTGCTTGCCAGCCTTTCAGTTTATGTCCTTCATCATGCAATGCCCAAGCGACACCTTTAATATATTCTTCCCAGCCACCTGCTTTTTTTGTATGTTTTTGCAGATTGAAATATTTATGCTCTTCATAATCCATTGAATAGATATCGACAACCTCGCTATCAGACGGGGTCATGGTAATAAAAATACCTAAATTGATTGCGACTGGCATCACAAACCCCTCGGAGTAATCCGTATGTTCACCAATGAGATTAACGCGGCCTGGGGCAGAGATTAGAAATTTGGGGGATATTTTATATCTTTTTTGAAATTCTTCGATGATTAATTGATCCAAATTTGATTTCATATTAGAAAAAATCCTGGCAGAAAGGACGAAGTCGGAGAACTGCTACCATTAATAAGGGAAATTCCTGAAATAATTATAAACTCAAATCTGGATTGAACTTAGGGAACGATATCTTATATTTGAATAATATGAAAGAAAATCAATATAAAGTATTTTTGGGAAAAATTAATGAACTCCGGTAAACACTACCGGAGTTCATTCAACATAAAGGAGTTAGATATGAAGCCTGATCAAAATCAATAAGAAGATGGCTGGTGTATTTGCGCAACCTTATCCGGGAGTATTCCAAGCCGACATGCTTCACTAACTGCCCGATTACGGCTGTTTACATTTAATTTTCGATAAATCTTAATCGTATGGGATTTGACGGTGTTGATAGAAAGGAAAAGTTCTCTTGCTATTTCCTGGTTAGTCAACCCTTTTGATAGTAAATTTAGCACATCCATTTCTCGGTGGCTCAATGATATCGAATCTTTACTCGGTTCAGATCGATTTTTCTCATTGTCTTTCATATCAGAAAGGACTGAGATCAACTTCAATGAAAATTCAGAGGCAGGGTTGCTTTTCAAGCTTTCTTTAAGAATGGGCAGCAGTTGCTCTCCGAGAAAAATGAAATCACCCAGGTTGCCTTCTGGTTGTCCTAAGCGAATTGCCTTGTTTATGATTATTGTCGCTTTAAGAGTTTCACCTGTTTGATAATATGCGATGGCAAGGGCATTTAATGTTCGGATTAGATAGGAATTAGCGCCTTGATGTACAAATTTCGGGATGATCAGAGATAGGAGTTTAATTGCCTGATCAGGCTTCCCTTTTGCGATGAAGATCTTGGCTGCAACTGGGAGAGAATATCCTAACTCATATCGAAAATGATTTTGAAGGTTACCTATTGTTTGATGATCAAATCCCCTTAACAGCACCCATTGGTAGGCTTGATCTATTATTCCGGCTTCTAGGTTTATTCGCGCTTTAATTGCTAATGTGAACTCCGAATACAGACGATGATATCGGTCTTCCGTTTTTCCAACTAGGGTAAGATATCGCTGCAGGATATCAATAGCATTTTTGATGTCACTTTTCCTAATAAAGGCTTCAGATAAAGAGTGGTATGCAATTTGGGCATATAAAACATTGGTTGTCTCAGCCAATCGAATAGCCTGTTTAAAATATTTGATCGCTTCATCGATATGATGCCTTTGCATCAGAAGGTGACCGTAACCAGCCAATATTTTTATACTGAAGGGATAATGTTGCAGCTGGTTTTGATTGATAAAAATTAAGGCTTTCCGATATATCACACTTGCAACTCGTAATTGTCCTTGAATTCTATGAATGAATGCCAAATAATAGTAAGAAGCTAATATATCGCTGTAATTCCTAACTTTAAATCCAGATAGCAACAAATGCTCAAACCAAATCACAGCATTTCGTAAGTCACCTTTTATTGTGTATGCAATACCCAGATTACGTTCAATTAATTTCCGAAAGAAGATATTATCTATAAGTATTTTTGAGTGTGCTTTATGGGAAAGCTGAATCCCTTTTTTTATATGACCATGGTGAATTTCCGTTTTTGCCTTAAGAGCTAATATCTCACCCTCCATATTTTCACCAGTGATGAGTCTTTCAGCCTTTTTGAGGATATGATGGATCATGTCAACAGGGCAATCACAAAATGCCATTGCTGCTGCTTTGATCACCAGTAATTTTGGTTGGCTCTCCAATTGTTCCGAAGGAAGATCGTCTAAATAATTTAAACTGGATTGGTAATTGCCCTGCATGAGATTAGACTTAAGCCATTCCTCAAGATGGGGTCCTGTGTTCGGAATTTCGGTTAATTGATAACTCGGGAAATTAGTCGATTCTGGAGGATTTTGATATACAAGCGAAGAGATCGTATGTTGGGTTCTTTCTTCAATTCTGTTGGAATTCGATCCTTGATAATTATCCATCACAGATTTCTTAGAGATGTCTTTGGAAAATGGTCGCAAAGAGTGTTTCAGAAATGATTGTTATTGTCAATGTAGAAAGGCGAGAATAAAAATGTGCCACAGTTCGAAATTAGAAGATGGTCATAATTCGGAGCAAATGCAATGTGAAAATTCTGGACACCATACATAATATTAACATGCATCTCTGTTTTTAATGCCATACTCCAGTATGGTTTTTAAGGTCATATTAATAGTCTCAAGTTTAGAAGATTGCGAAAATTAGTATAAAGTTATGATCTGAAATAGATTAATCAGCATTAATGTAAAAAATCCCTGCGTCACTGTGTAAATGTGACGCAGGGAATGAATGAAAAGAGATGAATCTAACAGGACTCTTCGATAAAACGATGAAGATCTTCAGAAAGTTGTTGTAATGAAGGTTTATGGAGATACATCATATGGCCTGCTTTGTAATAAGTCGTTCTGATTTTATCCTGTTGTGTTTCAGGAAGAGGAATATGGTTAAATGTATATTCTGAAGCAAGCAGTGGTGTGGCCAGGTCAAAATAGCCAATGCAAACTATTACCTTCAAATCTGGATGAAGTTGAAAGCCGTGCCGTAGATCCTTCGCTGTGTTCACATATTGGTTCTGGTAGTTTTCAAATTTCCATGATTCATAAAGGGATTTAAGTATTTCATAAGGTAGGTCGGTCTCATATTCGAGTTCACGACGAAGGTAATCATACATAGTAGCAGTATAAGGTCCCAATGTTGCAGCATAACTCGGATCGATTTCATTCTTCTCTCCGACACTATCAAGGTCAAAACCCTTATATCGACTGTCGAGTCGACCAATAGTTACAGCTTGGTCCCTGAGCAATTCTTTGCAAAAACGATGAATATTGATCCTCAAGTTGGTGCCTTCTAAGTAAACTTTCGACAATCCAGTTAGACGTGCTAGTTTATTGACAATATTTTCCCGTTCTTCTCCCTGCAGATCGTTGCCTTTCATCAATGCCAAGGCGTATTCATCCAAGGCAAACTCCCGGGCTTCTTGAACTGCAATTTCAAGATCACCATTCTGTAAGTCTTCCGACAATTTATTATGGTACCAAGCGGTTGCTGTATATGTGGGTAAGAATAAGATAAAAGGCAAGTCGTTCCCCTCATCAAAACGCGCAGTGATGAAGTTTAAAATGGGTGAAATAAACATAATTCCATTTAAGTACATGCCGTGGCGATTGTGAAGAAATCCAGCTAAGCCAGCTGCACGGGTAGTGCCATAACTTTCACCGATTATAAATTTTGGTGAGGTCCAGCGTTTGTTTCGCGTCGTCCAAATACGGATAAATTCTCCAACAGATTCAATGTCTCTTTTAACACTATGATATTGGCTGGGTTTTTCTTTTGGTACCGTTCTGCTGTAGCCAGTGCTGACAGGGTCAATAAAAACCAAATCAGTTTTGTCAAATAATGAGAAATCATTATCAATGAGTTGATAGGGGGGACCAATTGGTTTACCTTCATCATCCATTAACACTCGTTTAGGCCCAACTAGACCCAGGTGAAGCCAGACAGATGAGGATCCTGGGCCCCCATTAAAAGAGAATGTAACCGGCCGGCTGGTTTTATCTGTCTCTTTTGTATAGGCTATATAGAAAATGCTGGCTTTTTGTTTTTCACCCTCTTCTACATCCTCGTCCTTTAAAATAATTGTTCCCGTTGTAACTGTATAGTTAATTTTTCCATCATTAAGTATGATTGTGTGCTTTGTTTGAGATGTTGTCTCTTGTACGGGTAGGAGGGTAGCATTTTCTTTATTGTTATTTTCGATAGGTTTTTTCCCTTCAGGCATAAAAGATCTCCTTTATTGATGATTGGATATTGTGATTGTAACCGGATAAAATAAGTCGTCGTGATTTTGTGAAAATGATACAAAGCAGGAAAGCTCTCTTATAAGAGTGAAGAACATTCCAGTAACCTTTTCTATATTGATCTAAAATTCCTCCAGGAATATGCAGTCAACATTAACCAGCAATTAAGTGTATCAAAGCTGATGAGCCACATAACAAGGTCAAAATGATCGTTAGAAGACTGATCTTTTTCTTTAAAGCATTTGGTTTCTTATTAATAACAAATAATATTACGATAATCGAAATGGGAGGAAGCAAATTGAACAAATTGACGATATGTGCGGCACCACTTATGACATCAACGATTGCAAAATAGATCGAAATGACTGGGAACGCTACTATGACCCGCATCAAAATTGAGCTTAATAGCTTTATTTTGAGCGGTTCAGCGCTAGATTCTATTTTCCAAAGAACAGCATAGGGAAAAATTAAGCAGTAGATATAAAAAAATGCATTCCAAGTTCTACCTATGATTTCAGTGTTGTTATACCAATTCGGTAAAAATACACATACTGTTGTCCAAATCGTTGTGATGAACAACCTATTTAAGATAAAACCAGAAATTGATTGCGAGGGACTGGAAGAGTTATTTCGATAGATTGAAAATCGTGTAGTTCCCATTGCAACAGCAGCACCTAATAGGAATATTCCAATCTTTAATTCGTTGTTGCTTACCAATGTAAGGATGAGAATACCAATAGCCGCAGCCGGGATCAAAAGGTAGGTGATTCGATGATATATTTGCACAAGCTCTTGAATATTCCTGTAACGAGCGAGATCCCTTTTCCAATCAAAAAGATTATCCAAGCTGTATGTGAAATAAGTTGCAATACCTACCAGGAGAATAACCTGCCACTTGATTTGGGCATAAAGTACTGCGCTGATAGAGCCAGTGAGTACCATTGCAAGCAACACAAGCGTGATATGGCTGTAATATACGAGTTCAAATACCTGACTAAGAGACATCTGTAAGTATCATTTCTGAAGGGCTCAAATTAATGAGATCAATTTTAACATATTTTCTTGAGATGGGCTTCTCCACATTTCACTCAGATAATCTCAATATAATCAGTAAGAGGGCATTTCCCAGCAGCTTGCTGCGGGGATAAGGATTTCAAAGATTTTGGTTTTACTTAAAAGAACAAATTCACAATCCAATATTGTCAGTAGGTGGCAGAATATTTGGTGCACTGAGAATTCAATATCGTTGGTTTATTCTTTGTCGGATTGTGTCAATTATTCGCTTTCCGAACACTTTCTTTGAGAGCTGCTTTGATGCGTTTATTTGCTTCGGAACGCGTCAGTTTTTTATCTGAGAGAATCCATTCATTGATAAAGGTTTGTTTGATTTTTTCAAGCATTTCCTTTTCGTTGAAAGAGAGTTTAGATATTATTAACCTTCCGTTGAGATCTCGCAACAATTCAGCCCTGGATGCTAATTCCCCATTTATCCAGCGTTTGTGTATCTGTTTTTTCCTGGCTTTATAGCGTATTGAAATTGGTTTAGGTTTCTTTGCCATCAGGCTTAGTGAATTTTCGAATTCAATTTTGGATCGTATTGGTTTGATGTGATCTGTATCCTGATCTTCAATTGGGATCCAATATTTAAATTCTTTTGTAACAACCTCATAATAAATTTTCTTATTTCCAAGTACCCCTTTCTCAACAATACCTTTGACTTTTCCTATGCCATGAGAATAATGGACAATCCAATCACCAATATTAAACCGCAAATTTTCTTTTGCAACCATACTTCTCCTTGCTAAAGCGATATCAAAATTATGAGCGTACAATATCTGCGTATCGATTATTGTTAGAACCAAAAACGGTTAACAATCCCCTTTATTTCAATCTAAAAAAGGTGAAGCATAACTTTGCATAAAGATTGTACCACAGAGATCATTGATTTTACTCTAACTAAATTTTGGAAAAATTACTTTTTATTAAGTTTATTAGATATGGAAGATAATATGGGTCATTTTTATTAATTTTTGTTATTTTTGGAGCAGGATAGCAGAAATAAAATATCCAATAAAAATGATAAAAGGTTAGAGCAGAAAATAAAAGGATTGCGTGTCTTTAACTTATTTATGGGTTTCTTACACCCAATATAAGGTGTTTTCATGATTGTGATCAGTATTGATACAACCTATCCCATTTATACTAATTTTTGACCTTTAATCTTGAAACATTTTCTCTAAATCCAGACCCGAAATGATGGTATGAGTTACCATTTGGCATCGCGGTGGCAATATTTTTACTGCTATCAGCAATCCCACACTTTTCCCTGGCAACTTATGGGTATAAATGGTATCACAATAGTTTAATAAAAGACATGAATCCTGCTCGTTTCTACGAATATGCCCTCAG